>NZ_JASCPP010000040.1:0-51536 GCF_029959745.1 Pseudomonas sp. PS01298
AAAATCCCCCCTAACCCCCCGCGCGCCCGCCCCCCCCCGCTCCCACATTGGGGAATGGATCGTCCATGCTTACGGCGCAACGCCTGGCGTTTTCAACCGCGCAACCATACCCCGAGCCCCACACCGATTAAAAAATGTGGGAGCGGGCTTGCTCGCGAAGGCGGTGTATCAGTCACCGGAAATATCGACTGAACCAGCGCTTTCGCGGGCAAGCCCGCTCCCACATTGTGGAATGGATCGTCCATGCTTACGGCGCAAGGCCTGGCGATTTCAACCTCACAACCACGCCCAGGCTTCACACCGCTCAAAAATGTGGGAGCGGGCTTGCCCGCGAAGGCGGTGTGTCAGTTATCGGAAATATCAACTGAACCAGCGCTTTCGCGAGCAAGCCCGCTCCCACATGGGGGAATGCGGCGTCCACGCCGGCCGCGCAAGGCCCGGCAATACCCCGGGCAAGCCCCACATTTGATCGAGTACGACACGCGCCTGCCCTGGATTCAGTTGGCCATGACCATCGGCGGAAGGGTGCCCAGCAGGGAAACGGCGGCTACTGCTGAAACACCTAGTAACCATTCCAGCATCACGCTGGCTTTCAAACTGCCCAGGTGCTGTTCGCCGCGATCAAGGCGCAATCGGTTCAGCAAGGCCAGCGCCAACATGCCCAGGACCAGCATCACCTTGATCAGCAGGATCAGTGCGAAGCCATTGAACAACGGCGTGGGCCACAGTTGCCCGGTGAGCACGCGCACGTTGATCAAGCCCGTCACCAGCAAACCGGCGACCAGGCCATAACCGACGCCGCTGAAACGCCTGAGGATCGGTTCCAGGCTGGGCCTTTGCGGTTGCCTGAGGATCAACACCAGCAGCAACAATCCACCGAGCCAGGCGCCCACGCAGACCAGATGCACCACCTGGTTGAGGATCAACAATTGGCCGCTGAGCCCATCGAGCATGGCGCCATGGCCGACCGGGGCGAGGGTCGCCAGCAGCAGGGCGGTCAAAGGCAGGCGCAGGGCGGGCCAGGGTTTGAGCAGCGCAATCACCAGCAACAGGTTCAGCAACAGGTGCCAGACCCACACTTGGCCAAAGAAGGTCTTGCCCAGCACCAATTGCACGGTGGCCGGTTGCAGGGCCGCCTGCCAACTGCCGGCCATGCTTGCGGTGATCAACAGCAACCACGCCACGCCGGAGCCCAGGCCCAGCCAGGCGAGGGCGCGCGTGATGCGCAATAGTTGCCGGTCCAGTGTCGGTTGCGCTCCAGCGCCTAATAGCCAGGGCCTGAATGCACAGGCCCCGAACATCAGCAGCACGACGATGAAATGCAAAAAACGGCACAGCACCAGCAGCGTTGCCATGGGTTATTGGCCGACCTTGAAGCTGTATTCACCGTTGCTCTTATGGGTGTCGACCGACACGGCGTTCCACACCACTTTGTAATTGCCGGCTGCCAGCGGGGCGGCAGGGGTGACTACCAGGGTCTTCTTGTCGGCGTCGGGAGTTTCCAGGCCCTTGATCGCGACTTCGGTGCCGTCCTTGCTCAGGGAGACTTTGGTAAACGTGGCTTCGACACCTTCGCTGAAGCTCAGGCGCAGGTCGGCAGCCGCGGCGACGGTGCTGTCAGCCGCTGGCGTCGAACTCTTGAGGTGCGCATGCGCGAACGCCGCCGAGGCGCCCAGCAGCGAGGCGAGCAGGGCGACGGCGGTCAACGTGTTCTTGATCAGCATTGTTCAGTACCTTCAGGGTTGAGGAGTCGGTAGAGCCATGTGCAGCAAGGGAAAGGGCTTGCCTTCGCCATCCAGCGGCGAGCGCGCGACCTGGATGAAACCATAGTGCAGGTAGAAGCCCACGGCCTGCGGATTCTGTTCGTTCACGTCCACCGTGAGGGTATCGTGACGGGCGCGGGCGTGGTCCAGCAACTGGCGGCCGATGCCCTGGCCACGGCGGTCGGGGTCGATAAACAACATCTCCACATTGTGTCCGCCGGTGGCGATGAAGCCGGCGATGCCGGCGTCATCCTCGAACACCCACGTATCGAGTGCCGGCATCGGCAGGTAAGTGTCGCGCACCAGCGGCAGCAAACGCTGGATGTCATCCTCGGGGAGGAAGTCATGGGTGGCCCGCACCGAACGCTCCCACAGTGCGCCCAGCACGGGGTCGTCGGTGGCCAGGCGAGGTCGAATACTCATGGCAATGATCCTTCATAGGGATCGCGATCCTAACCAATCCTATTTATGCGCGAAAGCTTCGCGTAAGAAGTTTCATTGTGGCCTGTCGCCGCGATCTAGAGCCGATGGTAGTCTTTAAGCCAAGTTGTTGTCAGGGAGCCCTTATGGGCAATCACAAGAGTGGAATTCGTCGGGTCAACGTCGAAAAAATCCTGCTGGCGGCGGAGAAAATCTTCGCCGAAAAGGGCTATGGCAGCACCGCCATGGCCGACATCGCCGAAGAAGTGCAACTGCCGCGCTCCAACCTGCATTACTACTTCACCACCAAAAGCGAGCTGTACAGCGCTGTGCTGTTCGACCTGTTGGAAGTGTGGAAGCAGGATGCACTGAGCTTCGAGACCTTCGATGATCCGCGCGTCGTGCTCAGCAGCTACATCCGCGCCAAGATGCAACGCTCGCGCACGCGGCCGTATGGCTCGAAAGTCTGGGCCAACGAAATCATCCACGGCGCGCCGACGCTGGGTGAGGCGCTGGATGAAAGCCTGTACGACTGGGCCAAGATGAAGGAAGCGAAAATTCGCCAATGGGTGGAGGACAAACGCATCCTGCCGGTGGAACCGTCGAGCCTGCTGTACATGATCTGGGCGTCGACCCAGCACTACGCCGACTTCGATCATCAGGTGAAGATTCTGAATGATCACCAGCCGCTGTCGGACATGCAGTTCGAAAAGGCGATTCAGACGGTGACCAGTGTGATTTTGCGTGGGATCGGGTTGGAGCCGTGATGATCGTTCCTACGCTGCGCGTTCCAAGCGCGGACGCAGAGCGTCCAGTGAGGCATTCCCACGCGGAGCGTGGGAACGATCATATAAAGGGCTACACCGCCTCCCGGTAGGGGTTGCGCGGATCCTGCGTCCAATTCAGGAACGGCTTGCCCGTCTCGATCGGCACCATCTCGATGCAGTCCGCCACCGGGCAGGTGATCTGGCACAGGTTGCAGCCCACGCACTCATCGTCGATCACCTCGTATTGGTGCGTGCCATCGGCCAACTTCAAGCTCGCAATGGCCTGGTGCGAAGTGTCCTCACAGGCAATATGGCAACGCCCGCAGCCTATACAGGCGGCCTGGTCGATCTTGGCGATAACCTGATAGTTGATGTCCAGGTACTTCCAGTCCGTGGTGTTGCCCACCGCTCGCCCGGAAAATTCCTGCAGGCTCTGGTAACCCTGACTGTCCATCCACCGCGACAGCCCATCCTTCATCTCTTCAACAATGCGGAACCCGTGCAGCATCGCCGCTGTGCACACCTGCACCGCGCCGCAGCCGAGGGCGACGAATTCTGCTGCATCGCGCCAGTTGCCGATGCCGCCAATGCCGCAGATCGGCAGGCCCTGGGTCTGTGGGTCGCGGGCGATTTCGGCGACCATGTTCAGTGCAATCGGCTTCACGGCTGAACCGCAGTAGCCGCCGTGGGTGCTCTGGGTACCGACCACCGGCAGCGCGACCATGCGCTCCAGGTCGACGCTGGTGATGGAATTGATGGTGTTGATCAGCGACACCGCGTCCGCACCCCCGCGATACGCTGCACGCGCCGCCACCCGGATGTCAGTGATGTTCGGCGTGAGCTTGACGATCACCGGCAGCGAGCAATAGGTCTTGCACCAGCGGGTCACCTGTTCCACATACTCCGGCACCTGGCCCACCGCCGCGCCCATGCCGCGTTCGGGCATGCCGTGGGGGCAGCCGAAGTTCAGTTCGATTCCATCGCACCCGGTGGCTTCCACCAGCGGCAGGATGTTTTTCCAGGACTCTTCAACACACGGCACCATCAGCGACACGATCAGCGCGCGGTCGGGCCAGTCCTTTTTCACCTGGGTGATTTCCCGCAGGTTGATCTCCAGCGAGCGGTCAGTGATCAGTTCGATATTGTTGATACCCAGCACTTCGCGGTTGGCGCCGAAGTGCGCCGAGTAGCGTGACGACACATTGACCGCCGCCGGGTCTTCACCCAGGGTCTTCCACACCACGCCGCCCCAGCCCGCTTCGAAGGCGCGGACCACGTTGTAGGCCTTGTCAGTGGGCGGCGCGGAAGCCAGCCAGAATGGGTTGGGGGCCTTGATACCGGCGAACACAATCGAGAGATCGGCCATTACGCAGCCTCCACATTCAGCATGAGTTGGGCGTGCATGGCTTCGGCGGCCAGCTTGCCGTGTTGCACCGCCTGCACGGTGAGGTCCTGACCGAGGCTGACGCAGTCGCCGCCGGCATAGATCCCGGGAATGCTGGTTTGCAGCTGTTCATCGACAAAGATCCGCTCGCCCACGCGATGCAGTTGCTGGGCGAGTGGATCCTGCAGCGCACCGTTGTCGAAGCCCTGGCCGATAGCCTTGAAGATGGCATCGGCGGCCAGCTCGAAGGTTTCGCCGGTAGGCTGCAGTCGACCGTTTTCCATGCGCGTGCGCAAAAAACGCATGCCGCGTACCTGGCCCTGATCGTCCAGCAAGACGGCTTCGGGCTGTGCCCAGGTCAGCAGGCGTACCTGATTGGCCTTGGCGATGTCTTGCTCATGGTGAGTGGCGCCCATGTCAGTCAGGCCACGGCGGTACACCAGGTTGACATCGCGGGCACCGAGGCGAGCCATTTGCACGGCCATGTCGATCGCGGTATTGCCGGCGCCAAGCACGATGCAGCGGTCGGCCAGTGGCAGTTGAGTGAGGTCATCGGCCTGGCGCAGTTCGCGGATGTAGTCGGTGGCGGCGAGCAGGCCGGGGGCGTCCTCATTGGGCAGGCCCAGCTGTTTGCTTGCCGCCAGGCCGAGGCCGAGGAACACCGAGTCGAATTGCTGGTGCAGTTCGCTCAAGGTCAGATTGTCGCCCAGGCGTTGGCCGTGACGAATTTCGATACCGCCGATCTGCAGGAGGAAATCCAGTTCCTGCTGGGCGAAGTCATCCACCAGTTTGTATTTGGCGATGCCGTATTCATTCAAGCCGCCGGCTTTTTCGCGGGCTTCGAAAATCACCACGTCATGGCCGTGCAGCGCGGCGCGATGGGCGCAGGCCAGACCGGCAGGCCCTGCGCCCACCACGGCGATGCGCTTGCCGGTCGGTGCGGCTCGCTGGAATGGGTGTTCACTGAAGTGCGCATTGTCGATGGCGTAGCGTTGCAACAGGCCGATCAGCACCGGGGCGCACTCTTCGGCGTTGTTACGCACGCAGGCCTGCTGGCACAGGATCTCCGTGGGGCAGACCCGCGCACAGCTGCCGCCGAGGATATTCGCCGAGAGAATCTTCTGGGCCGCGCCTTGCACGTTTTCGGTGTGGATATTGCGGATGAACGACGGGATATCGATCTCGCTGGGACACGCATTCACGCACGGCGCGTCGTAGCAATACAGGCAGCGCGAAGCTTCCAGTTGGGCCTGGCGGGCGTTGAGCGGCGGCGCCAGGTCGGTGAAATGGCTGGCGAGTGTCGGCCCATCTTCATGGGGATGGGGGAGGTGGGTCAGGGTCTGGATCACGGTAGTGGCCTCACGGTTATTGAGGTGCTGCCTCTGATGGGCAATCGTTTTTTTATTGCCTGTGCCGGCCTCTTCGCAGGCAAGCCAGCTCCCACATTTGAATGTGTTCACACTTCAGGAAATGTGGGAGCCGGGCTTGCCCGCGATCGGCCGAAGGCCGCTTTCAGCGTTTCACAGCAGTGGGCCTGGAACGCTCGGCCCGCTTGCTCAGTTGCTCGAACACCGCTGGATACGCCGGCCGCTCGACGTAGCGCCCGGCACCGCGCTCGGCGCGCAGGTCGCCATCGGCCCAGACCAGCTTGCCCTGGCTGATGGTGTGGCTCGGCACACCGCGCACGGTCTTGCCTTCGAAGATGTTGAAGTCGACCTGCTGGTGATGGGTCTTTGCCGAAATGGTCCGGGTGCCCTCGGGGTCCCACAGCACCAGGTCAGCATCGGCGCCTACACGGATCGCGCCTTTGCGCGGGTAGAGGTTGAAGATCTTCGCGGTGTTGGTAGAGGTCAGCGCGACGAAATCCTGCATCGACAGGCGCCCGGTGTTGACCCCTTCGTCCCACAGCAGCGCCATGCGGTCTTCGATACCGGCGGTGCCGTTGGGGATCTTGCTGAAGTCGTCACGGCCAGCCGCTTTCTGCTCGGCGCAGAAGCAGCAGTGATCGGTGGCGGTGGTGTGCAGGTTGCCCGACTGCAGGCCGCGCCACAGGGCTTCCTGATGCCCGCGCGGGCGGAAGGGCGGGCTCATCACGTAGCCGGCGGCGGTCTGCCAGTCGGGATGCTGGTAGACGCTGTCGTCCAGCAGCAGATGGCCGGCGAGCACTTCGCCGTACACCGCCTGGCCCTTGCCACGGGCGTAGGTGATTTCATCCAGCGCTTCCTGGGTGGACACATGCACCAGGTACAGCGGCGTGCCGATGGTCTCGGCGATGCGGATGGCGCGGCTGGCGGCCTCGCCTTCCACCTGGGACGGCCGCGACAGCGGATGCGCTTCCGGGCCGGTGATGCCCTGGGCCATCAGCTTGCGCTGCAAGTGGTACACCAGCTCGCCGTTTTCCGCATGTACGGTGGGCACCGCGCCGAGTTCCAGGCAGCGTTCGAAGCTGGCGACCAGGGTGTCATCGGCCGCCATGATCGCGTTCTTGTAGGCCATGAAGTGCTTGAAGCTGTTGATGCCGTGGTGGCTGACCAACTCGGCCATTTCCTCGCGCACCTGTTCGCTCCACCAGGTGATCGCCACGTGAAAACCGTAGTCGGCCGCCGACTTTTCTGCCCAGCCGCGCCACTGGTGAAAGGCTTCCAGCAAGGACTGCTGCGGGTTGGGAATCACAAAGTCGATGATCGACGTGGTACCCCCCGCCAGACCCGCCGCCGTGCCACTGAAAAAGTCTTCGCTGGCCACGGTGCCCATGAAGGGCAGTTGCATATGGGTGTGGGGATCGATGCCGCCGGGCATCAAGTATTGGCCGCTGCCATCGAGTATCTCGGTGCCGGCGGGAATATCCAGATCAGTGCCAATAGCGCGGATTAGACCGCCTGCGCATAACACGTCGGCTCTATAACTTTCATCATGGGTAATTACGGTGGCGCCACGGATCAACAGCGACATGTCGAATTCCTCACAGGCTTGACCGGCTTGTGCCAGTTCTAAGTGTTGTAATGCTGCTTGCCGATGGTCGGTTAATTCCTGTCATCGGTGACAGGAATAGAAACTAGCCCGAGTTTTTCGATTGAGCAAGAAGATTTTTCTTAAGCTTATAACTTAAATAAGCAACTGATTTATAAAGAAAAAATATCAAATTCACCAAAATGTAGCGGTGTCTCACCATTTTGACGCACTTGACAGGTTCGTAAATTGAGCAACATTTCTTATTGCAAATCAGACGCTTGAGATATGCCGCTTGACGGCGGTGGGAAATAAAAATAATTGTGGTGCACCAGATTGACTCCTGATCGTTCGGGCAACTTCCACGTTATTTAGCCTGAGTAACGCGGCAAGTACCGAAGGCGCAATCGGAAAGCTGATTAACATCAGCACGTTATATAAGCGGTGTGGGTTCGGTTACGGTTGTCGGCACGGTTATTGAGTGCAGTGGCGGCTGGCCGGACCCGTGATGTCATGTTGTTCACGAGGTACTCCGGCCGCCTGCATTGAAGTGCAGGCGAGCAACAATAATTCGAAAAAACCGTGGAGCGGCCATGCAACAGAACAGATCGCAAGTCATTGAACGCAACGGCCTGTACGAACTCGACGCCGGCCCCGACGTCCTCGACAGCCCCCGCTACAACCACGACATGGCACCGACCAAAGTGCATGAGCGCACCTGGAACAAGTGGCACATCACCGCGTTGTGGGTGGGCATGTCGATCTGCGTGCCGACCTACACCCTGGGCGGCGTGCTCACCGCGTATTTCGGCTTGTCGGTGGGCGAGGCGCTGATGGCGATCCTGCTGGCCAATATCGTGGTGCTGGTCCCGCTGACCCTCAATGCGTTCCCTGGTACCAAGTACGGTATTCCGTTCCCGGTGCTGTTGCGGTCGTCCTTCGGCATCCTCGGCTCCAATGTGCCGTGTCTGATTCGCGCGCTGGTGGCCTGCGGTTGGTTCGGTATCCAGACGATGTTTGGCGGGCTGGCAATCCACCTGTTTCTCGGCTCGATTTTCGAGGGTTGGAAATCCCTCGGCGGCACCGGTGAAGTGATCGGCTTCATGATCTTCTGGACCCTCAACCTATGGGTGGTGCTGCGCGGCGCCGAGTCGATCAAGCGCCTGGAAACCCTGTCGGCGCCGTTGCTGGTGGCGGTGGGGATCGGCCTGCTGGTGTGGGCGATGCCGAACGTGTCGATCAGCGAGCTGATGGCGATCCCACCCAAGCGGCCTGAAGGGGCGAGCCTCACCGGTTACTTCATGGCCGGCCTCACTGCGATGGTGGGTTTCTGGGCCACGTTGTCGTTGAATATTCCCGACTTCAGCCGCTACGCCAAGAGCCAGAAGGACCAGATTCTCGGGCAGATTTTCGGCCTGCCGCTGACCATGTTCCTGTTCGCCGCCCTCGGCGTGATCATGACCGCCGCCTCGGTGAAACTGGTGGGCGTCAGCGTGTCCGACCCGGTGACCCTGATCGGCCATATCCAGAGCCCGGTGTGGGTGGCCATCGCCATGGCGCTGATCATTATCGCCACGCTGTCCACTAACACGGCGGCGAACATCGTCTCGCCCACCAACGACTTCCAGAACATCGCCCCCAAGCTGATCAACCGCACCACGGCGGTGATCCTCACCGGGCTGGTCGGGCTGGCACTGATGGGCCATGAACTGCTGAAAAAGCTCGGCCTGATTGTCTCCGACGTCAGCCTGGAAACCGTGTATTCCAACTGGCTGCTGGGCTACTCGAGCCTGCTGGGCCCCATCGCCGGGATCATGGTGGTGGACTACTTCATCACCCGGCGGCAGCAGCTGGACCTGGCCGGCCTGTACCGCGACGACGTGTACCCGGCGTGGAACTGGAGTGGTTTTATCGCCTTCGGCGTGCCGGTGGTGCTGACCTTGCTGTCGCTGGGCAGCGATGCATTCAGCTGGTTCTACAGCTACGGCTGGTTCACCGGCTCGGCGTTGGGCGGTTTGCTGTATTACGGCCTGAATGCCAAGCGCGGCATCAGTCCGGTCACGGCCAAATCCCCGCTGTAAAGGCGTTGAAATGCAATCCAAATGTGGGAGCGGGCTTGCAGACGATATCTGCGGCGACTGTCACGGCCTCTTCGCGAGAGGCCCGCTTCCACATGTTTGACCCCATTCCATGGTTGGAATCGAGTCTATTCATAACAAATACAGCCTGAGGAGATCCCCATGAACGCTGCCCTCGACGTTCTGCAATCGACCCATCAGCACATCAACCGCGATCGCTTGTGGCAGTCGCTGATGGACCTGGCCAAGCTCGGCGCCACCCCCAAGGGCGGCGTGTGCCGCCTGGCCCTCACCGACCTCGACCGCAAGGCCCGCGACCTCTTCGTGCAGTGGTGCGAAGATGCCGGCTGCACGGTGACCATCGACGGCATCGGCAATATCTTCGCCCGCCGCCCCGGGCGCAACCCCAACCTGCCGCCGGTGATGACCGGCAGCCATATCGATACCCAACCCACCGGCGGCAAGTTCGATGGTTGCTTCGGCGTGCTGGCGGGCGTGGAAGTGCTGCGCACCCTCAACGATCTCAAGGTTGAAACCGAGGCGCCGCTGGAAGTGGTGGTGTGGACCAACGAGGAAGGCTCGCGCTTCCCGCCGTGCATGATGGGCTCCGGGGTGTTCGCCGAGAAATTCAGCCTGGCGGACACCCTTGCCAAGGTCGACGTGGAAGGTGTCAGCGTTGGCGATGCGCTGAACGCGATTGGCTATGCCGGCACGCGGGAGGTCAGCGGCCACAAGGTCGGGGCGTATTTCGAAGCGCACATCGAACAAGGGCCGATTCTCGAGGATGAGAAAAAGACCATCGGCGTGGTGCTCGGCGCCCTCGGGCAAAAGTGGTTTGACCTGAAACTGCGCGGTGTCGAAGCGCATGCCGGGCCAACGCCGATGCACCTGCGCAAGGATGCCCTGGTCGGCGCGGCGGCAGTGGTGGCGGCGGTGAATGCGGCGGCGCTGGGGCATCAGCCGCATGCCTGCGGGACCGTCGGTTGCCTGCAGGCCTATCCGGGCTCACGCAATGTCATCCCTGGCGAAGTGCGCATGACCCTGGACTTTCGTCACCTGGAACCGGCGCGCCTGGATTCGATGATTGCCCAGGTGCGTAAAGTGATCGATGAGACCTGTGCCAAGCACGGCCTGAGTTTCGAGATGGAACCCACCGCCGACTTCCCACCGCTGTACTTCGACAAGGGCTGCGTGGACGCTGTGCGCGACGCCGCGAATGGCCTGGGCCTGTCGAACATGGACATCGTCAGCGGGGCAGGGCACGACGCAATCTTCGTCGCCGAACTCGGCCCGGCGGGGATGATCTTCGTACCGTGCGAAGGCGGGATCAGCCACAACGAAATCGAGAACGCCGCGCCGGATGACCTGGCGGCGGGCTGCGCGGTGTTGTTGCGGGCGATGGTGGCGGCGTCGGCGGCGATTGCCAGCGGCAAACTCGCTGCCTGAAAGGCCGTCATCCTAAAGTCGGCTGTTGTGGTGAGCAGGCTTGCCCTGCGTTGGGCTGCGAAGCAGCCCCAGTAAAGACGCTGAGGTTCTTCCTGAAAGAACTCATGTCTGGGTTTGGGGCCGCTTCGCAGCCCAACGCAGGGCAAGCCTGCTCACCACAGGGGAGCGCTTAGGCCCAACCTAACGCTGTCACCAACCCCACGCTCGCCTGCAACAGCGGGGCAGGGCACGACGCGCTCTTCGTCGCCGAACTCGAAGTCGGCTGTTGTGGTGAGCAGGCTTGCCCTGCGTTGGGCTGCGAAGCAGTCCCAGTAAAGACGCTGAGGTTCTTCCTGAAAGAACTCATGTCTGGATTGGGGGCCGCTTCGCAGCCCAACGCAGGGCAAGCCTGCTCACCACAGGGGAGCGATCAGGCCCCGCCTAACGCCGTCACCAACACCACACTCGCCTGCAACAGCGGAGCAGGGCACGACACAATCTTCGTCGCCGAACTCGAAGTCGGCTGTTGTGGTGAGCAGGCTTGCCCTGCGTTGGGCTGCGAAGCAGCCCCAGTAAAGACGCTGAGGTTCTTGCTGAAAGAACTCATGTGTGGGTTTGGGGCCGCTTCGCGACCCAACGCAGGGCAAGCCTGCTCACCACAGGGAAGCGATCAGGGCTCAGGCGCCGGGTTGCCAGCCGCCGCCTAACGCTGTCACCAATCCCACGCTCGCCTGCAACTGCCGCGTCTGCACCGCCTGCAATGTCCGCTGTGCCTGCAACGCCGCCGTCTGCGCGGTCACCACATCCAGGTAGCTCACCGCCCCCGCCTGATAGCTGTTCATCGCCAGGGCCTGGGTATGCTGCGCCGCATCTGCCGCGGCTTGCTCATCCTGTGCTTCCTGCTGCAAATCCCGCAGTTGCGCGAGGTTGTCCTCCACCTCGCGCACGGCTTTCAATACATGGCTGCGGTACTGCGCCGAGGCTTCTTCAAACTCGGCCTTGGCCTGGCGTTCATTGGCGCTCAGGCGTCCGCCATCAAAGATCGGCAGATTCACCAGCGGCCCCAGCGCCCAATACCGATTGCCAGCGGACAGTAGGTTGCCAACCCCTTGCGTCTGGCCGCCGATCAGCCCGGTCAAACTGAAATCCGGGTACCACGCTGCCTTGGCCACGCCGATATTCGCGTTGGCGGCGAACACCCGGCGTTCTGCCGCCGCGATGTCCGGACGCCGTTGCAGCAGGTGGCTCGGCAGCTGCGACGGGATCCCCGGCAGGGCAATCAACTGCTGGCTGGGCGGCAACGTGAAGTTGCTGGCCGCCACCCCCACCAACTCCCCGATGGCATGCTCGGTGAGGTTGCGTTGCCCGCGCACTTCATCCAGTTGCGCCTTGGCTTCGGCCAGTTGATTCTGCGCGCGGGTCAGGTCCAGCTCGGAGGCGATCTGCCCCTCATAACGACTGCGCGTCAGTTGCAGGGCCTGGCTGAAATCCTCCAGCGAGCTATTGAGAATCCGGCTCTGTGCATCCAGCCCGTTGAGCTGCACATACAGGCTCGCGAGTTGATGTTGCAGGCTCAGCCGCGCCACCGCCAGGTCATCGCCGGAGGCTTGCGCCTGGGCATCACCGGCCGCGACCTGGTTGCGGATCTTGCCCCACAGGTCGAGGTCGTAGCTCAGGGAAAATCCTGCCGTGTTGCTGTTGTACACCGAAGGCTGCGTGTCGCCGCGCAGTGGTCGCGAGTCGGATTGACGCTGGCGCAATGGCTGCGCACTGGCGGTGATCTGCGGGAACAGCCCTGCATGCAATTGGCTGGCATACGCCTGGGACGCATCGAAGTGCGCCAGCGCTGCCGCCAGGTCCGGGTTGGCCTTGAGCAGTTGCTGTTGCAGGCCATCCAGGCGTGCATCGTTGTAGAGCTTCCACCATTCGGGAGCCAATTGATCGGACGGTTGCGCGCTGTGCCACGGGCCGTCGCTGGTCTGTTCGCGGTAGCCGGCCGGCAGGTCCACCGTGGGCACTGTGTAGGTGGGCGCCATCGAGCAACCTTGCAACGCCAGCAGCATCAGGGCCGCGAGGGGCTTAAGCCTTGGGCGCATGCGCACCTCCGGAGGCATCGGCGAGTTGCACCGGGTCGCCTTCGCGCAGGGCGTCGGGCGGGTTGTCGACGATGCGGTCGGCGGGTTTCAGGCCTTGATCGATCACCAGGCGCTCGCCGAGGTCGAGGCCGATATGGATGTCCTGCAAGTGCACGTGGTTCTGTGCGTCCAGCACCGCCACCTGGGTGCCTTGGGCGCGGAAGATCAGCGCGCTGGCCGGGATGCTCACGCCATGGGTATCCGCTGGAATCGGCAAGGTGGCTTCGGCGTAGTCACCGGGCAGCAATTCGCCGTTGGGGTTGTCGGCGACGAACTGCGCGAGCAGCGTGCCGGAGCGGCGGTCGATGGCGGTAGAGTCACCGATCAGGCGCGCCTTGAAGTGCTCGCCAGGGTGCTCGGGCACCGTCAGTTCGGCTTCGAGTCCGGGGTGGATGACCGCCGCGTAGTTCTGCGGCACCGGCACGTAGAGGCGCAATTGGTGGGTGTCGGCGATGTTGAACAGCTCCGGATCGCTGTCGGTATCGGCCTTGATCAATTGGCCGATATCGGTATTGCGGGCGGTGATGGTGCCGGCAAACGGCGCGCGGATGGTCTTGTAGCTTTCCAGGGCCGACAGCCGAGCGAAATCGGCCGCAGCCGCCTCGGCGTTGGCTTTGGCCGCCGCGGCGTTGGAGGATTTTTCATCGGCCTCCTGGCGCGACACCGAGTGGCTCGCCAACAGGTTTTGCCAGCGCGTGGCGGTGGTTTCTGCCAGGCGTGCGTTGGCTTGTTCCTGGATCAGGCGGGCGTGGGTCTGGGCCAATTGCTGATCGAGGTCGGGGCTGTCGATTTCGGCGAGGATTTGCCCGGCCTTGACCTGGCTGCCGATGTCGACTTTCCAGTCCTTCAAATAACCGCTGACCCGGGCATGGATCGGCGCCTTGCTCCAGGCGTCGAGGTGGGCGGGCAGGCGCAGGGTTTCACCGGCCGCGTTCTGCTGCGGCTGGAACACCATCACTTGCGGGATGGCGGCGGTTTCGGTCCACGCGGTCACCGATTGTTCGTGCATCGTGCGGGCATGCAGGCCGTTGGCGACCAACAGGGCGGCCAGTGTCAGGCCGCCGACACCCATGAGCATCAGACGCTTGCGCGAGGGTTTGTGATCAGACGACATGTGGGGTTTCTCCAGCAGCTGCGCGAGTAGGGTGACGACCGTGGACCAGGCTGAAGACCACGGGAACAAACAACAAAGTGGCAATGGTGGCGAAGATCAAGCCACCGATCACGGCCCGGCCGAGCGGGGCGTTCTGCTCCTCGGAAATGGCCAGCGGCAACATGCCGATGATCATCGCCAGGGCGGTCATGCACACCGGCCTGAAGCGCGTGTAGCCGGCCTCCATGGCTGCCTTCAGGGCGTCGCCATGTTCGGCCAGGCGTTCGCGGCAGAAACTCACCACCAGGATCGAGTTGGCGGTGGCCACGCCCATGCACAGGATGGCGCCGGTGAGGGCCGGCACCGACAGCGAGGTGCCACTGAGGAACAGCATCCACACGATCCCTGCCAGTGCTGCCGGCAACGCGGTGATGATCACGAACGGGTCGGCCCAGGATTGGAAGTTGACCACGATCAGCAGGTAGATCAGCACCACCGCGCCGAGCAGGCCGAAGCTCAGGCCGCTGAAGGCTTCATGCAGCGCGTCGATCTGCCCATGCAGGCTGATCACCGCACCCTTGGGGCGCATGGATGCGGTTTCATCCAACACTTTCTGCACGTCGCGGGCGACGCCGCCGAGGTCGCGGCCCTGGACGTTGGCGTACAAATCCAGGGTCGGTTCGATGTTGTAGTGAGTCACCACTGCCGGGCTTTGCACGCGCGATATGCTCGCCACGCCGCCGAGGATCTGCGACTGCCCATCGGCACCGGTCACCGGCAAGGCTTCCAGCGACGGCAGGCTGTCGAGACGGTACTGCGGGGTCGCGGCGACGATCGAATACGACACGCCATTGGCCGGGTTCAGCCAGAAGGTCGGCGCGGTCTGCGAGCTGCCGGCGAGGGAGGCGACCATGCTGTTGGTCACGTCGCGCTCGGTGATCCCCAGGCCATTGGCCCGCATGCGATCAACATTCACCTGCAGCGACGGGTAACCGGTGGACTGCTGGATGCGCAGGTCGGCGATGCCCGGTACATGTTGCAGGCGACGCTCAAGCTCCACGGCGTAGGCGCGGTTTTCTTCATCGCTGCGCCCGGAGATCTTCACGTCCAGCGGCGCCGGCGCACCGAAGTTGAGAATCTGGCTGCTGATATCCGCCGGCAGGAACGCGAAGTGGCTGCCGGGGAAACTTTGCGGCAAGGCTTCGCGCAGTTTCTTCACGAAGTCGGCGGTCGGCGCGTGATCCTTTTTCAAGGTGACCTGGATGTCACCATCCTGCGGGCCGATGGTGCCGCTGCTGCTGTAGGCCATGTCGATGCCGCTCAGCGGGATGCCGATGTTGTCGACGATGGTGTCCAGCTGCTCAGCGGGGATCACTTCACGAATCCGCGCTTCAATCCGGTCGAAGGCCGCCGCGCTTTCTTCGATGCGCGTGCCCAGTGGCAAGCGCACATGCAGCGCCAGGGCGCCGGCGTCGGTGGCCGGGAAGAAGTCCTGGCCCAGGCTTGGCAGCAACAGGAACGAGGCGAGCACACAGGCCAGGAAGCCGACGATAAAGCGCTTGCGATTGCCCAGCGCCAACAACAGCAGGCCGTGGTAGGTATCGCGGATATTTGAGAAGTGACGCTCGAATCCCTGCTGGAAATTCAACACCGCTTGCAACGCGCGATTGCGTGGCTTGCGGTGCTGCTCACCTTCGTGGTGGTTGATGAATTGGTCTTCTGGATGATGCCCTGCGCCTTGCTCCGGCACGTGCGGCTTGAGCAGGAACATCGCCAGGGTCGGCACCAGGGTACGCGAGAGGATGAACGAACTGGCCATGGCGAAGATCACCGCCAGCGCCATTGGCCGGAACAGGTAGCCGGCGATGCCTTGCAGCAGGAACATCGGCACGAACACGATGCAGATGCACAGCAGCGAGACAAACGCCGGGCCGACGATCTGCGCAGCGCCGTCGAGAATCGCGGTCTTCACCGCCTTGCCTTGCTCCAGGTGCCAGTTGATGTTTTCGATGGTCACCGTGGCATCGTCCACCAGGATCCCCACGGCCAACGCCAGCCCGCCGAGAGTCATCACGTTGAGGGTCTGCCCGCTGACTGCCAGCAGCGCGATGGCCGACAGCACCGCCAGCGGAATCGACGCGGCGATGATCAGCGTCGAGCGCCAGCTGCCGAGAAACAGCAGGATCATCGCACTGGTCAGCAGCGCGGCGATGATGCCTTCCTGGGCCACGCTGCCTACCGATTGCTTGACGAATACCGAGGCGTCACCGAGCAGCGAAGTCTTCAGCGACGGCGGCAGGGTTTCGTTGATGCGCGGCAGCATCTGGCGGATGCCGTCGATGATCGACAGGGTCGAGATGCTGCCGTTTTTCAACGCCGGCATCAGCACCGCACGGTGGCCGTCGACGCGCACGATGTTGGTCTGCGGCGGCGAACCGTCACGCACGTGGGCCACTTGGCCGATGGTGATCAGCGCGCCGTCGACAGTCTTGATCGGCAGGTCGTTGAGCTCGTCGATCGCCTTGGGACTGTTGTTGAGCAGGATCGTGTATTCGTTGGGACCGAGCTTGGCGGTGCCCACCGGGATGATCTGGTTCTGCAGGGCCAGGGCATTGCCCACGTCCTGTGCTGACAAGCCTTTGGCAGCCAGCGCCTGGGGGTCGAGGTCGAGGGTGATCTGGCGTTGCTTGCCGCCCATTGGCGTGGGCATGGCGAGGCCGGGCAGGGCGCTCAAGGGCAGGCGGATGTTGTTCTGCACCAGGTCTCGGATCTTGGCTTCCGAGAGGCTGGGGCTGGAGAACGCCATTTGCAGGATCGGCACCGTGGAGGCGCTGTAGTTGAGGATCAGCGGCGGCGTGATGCCCGGTGGCATCTGCTTCAGCACGGTTTGTGAAACCGCCGTCACTTGCGCGTTGGCCGTGCGGATGTCGACGCCCGGTTGGAAGAAAATCTTGACGATGCCCATGCCGGGCAGCGATTGCGATTCGATGTGTTCGATGTCGTTGACGGTGGTGCTCAGGGAGCGTTCGTAGGTGTAGATCACCCGGCCCGCCATGGCGTCCGGTGACAGGCCGTTGTACTGCCACACCACGGCGACCACGGGGATGCCGATATCGGGGAAAACATCCGTGGGGGTACGCAGGGCCGCCATCGGCCCGATGATGCAGATGAATATGGCCAACACGATAAACGTGTACGGCTTTTGCAGTGCGGTCTTTACCAGCCCGAGCATGCGTGAACCTCCAGAGGAGCAGGATTGCAAACCCCGGCAGTCTTGCCCGACCCACCTAACACGCACCTTTCAGCCAGGTGAAGGAACATTTAGTTAAGGGCTGAAGATCGTTTCATATGTATTCATTTGTTCTACAAAGGATGGCTCCCCAAGCTTGTAGCCCATCGGAGGCGACACTTCGCCGCGTATTTTTACTGATGTCCTTTGGAGCCCTGCCATGTCACTCAAACCACTGTTGTTGATTCCTGCACTTGGTGCCGTACTGTTGTTGTCGGCGTGTGCCGGCCCGATCCCCAAGGCTGACCCGAGCGAAGCCTGGATTGGTTTGAAGGAGGAAGCGCCGAACGACCTGATGGCCGAGCGCGTGGACGGCAAGCGTGTGGATGACGGACGCTTCTTCGAGGTGACCCCGGGGGATCATCGGCTGGATGTGACGTTATTCGAGGAGGAGCCAGGCGACGACAATCAGCAGGATTGCCAGGGGCGTGTCGAGTATAAAAACTTCAAGGCCGGTGAGCATTACACCCTGGTCGAGTCGAGCCTGGGCACTACCGTGCGCGCCTCGCTCAAGGATGGTCACGGCAAGGAGGTTGCCGCCACTCAGGACTTCAACTGCATGCCTGGCTAGGCGTGGCGCACCGCGGCCTTGTGAGGCTTGGCGGGCGCCGCGGGTTTGACGTGGGGGTGATGGTGCCGACGGGTGATGCGCAACACCCCCCACAACATGGCGCCGGCTACCGCCAGCCAACCGCAGATCAACAGGAAAATCGTCGTTGCAAGGCTCATTCGGGCCTCCTTTCGCCCCTCAGGGGGCACGCACAGTCTTCTCAATGGACAGTCTAGCTACCTGGCGGTTGCCTGCTATTGACCAATGGTCGTGTCCAACCAACTTCTTTGCTCTATCACTGACCCTTTACTGCGCCTGTGGGCTATACCCGTGTGGCAGAGCGTCCTATGATCAGGGCCTTCACCGGCCATTGATCAAGAGAGTAAAAAATTGCGGTTACGCTCGAACGTTAAAACCTCTTTGTTGCTGGCTGTTGCCATAGGGCTTGCGGCCTGTTCCAGCCACCCCTCGAAATTGCCGGGCCTGCCCGAGCGGGTCGAACTCAATGGCGTGCCGACATTTCGCAGCGAGGCTTATCAGAGCGGTCCTACGGCTTTAGCCAGCATGCTGTCGCAACAAGGCATTGTCATGACACCGGGCTTGCTGGATAAGCCGCTGCACTTGCCGGGCGGTGAAGCCGACCTTGAACGCAACATGCAGGTACTGGCGCGTGAGTACGGCCTGATGGTGTACCCGTTGGATGCCAAGCTGACGGCGGTGCTGGCGCAGGTGGCGGCGGGTTACCCGGTGATGGCGCGCATTGGCGGCGGGCTGTGGTCTGACGCGCACTACGTGGTCGTGGTCGGGTTCAACCAGCAGAAGAGCACGATACTGCTGCGCTCAGGCATGGACCGGCGGCTGTTGATGAGCTTCAGCGATTTTGAATCGAAGTGGAGCAGCGCCGGGCAGTGGGCAATCCTCACCCAGCGCCCAAGCCAGTTACCGGCGAATGTCGACGCTCAACGCTGGCGAGATGCTGCCAACGCCACGGCCCAGGCCGGGCAGGAGCAGGCCGCGGCGCAGGCGCTCAAGGTGTTGGCGGAAAAAAAGTAACCACAGACATTCAGTGAGAACCGGCTTGCGTGGGAGTCGGGCGTGCCCGCGATGCGGGCACTGAGGGGGAGCAGTGATACTGCGGTGATGCTATCGCAGGCAAGCCAGCTCCCACACAAGCCAGCCCACACAAGACAGCGCTCACATCAAGGTGCGGTCAACGACTGGCTTCTGCCGCGTTCGGACGGTTCTTGAGGTTTTTGTCGGCCTTGTAGCGCAATGCCACGTCCGGCACCGAGCCGCTCTTGCCGGTCTCGACCCAATTGCGGATACGGCTGGCATCGGCGAAGTGGGTGAATTTGCCGAAGGCGTCCAGGATCACCAGCGATACCGGGCGGTTACCCATGCTGGTCACCAGCACCAGGCAGTGGCCGGCCTGGTTGGTGAAGCCGGTCTTGGTCAGCTTGATGTCCCAGTTGGCGCGGTTGATCAAGTGGTCGGTGTTGGAGAAACCGAGGGTGTAGTTGGGCTTGCGGAACGCTACGGTCTTTTCCTTGGTGGTGCTCAGCTGGCTGAGCATCGGGAATTTGCGCGCATACGCCAACAGCTTGCTGAGGTCGCGGGCGGTCGACACGTTATGAATCGACAGGCCCGTCGGCTCGACGTAGTGGGTGCTGGTCATGCCCAGGGCCTTGGCCTTGGCGTTCATGGCGGCAATAAAGGCCGCGTAGCCGCCCGGATAGTGATGCGCCAGGCTCGCGGCCGCGCGGTTTTCCGAGGACATCAGGGCAATCAGCAGCATTTCCTTGCGCGGCATCTGGCTGCCGATCTTCACGCGCGAGAAAACACCTTTCATCTCCGGGGTGTCGGTGATGTTGATGTCGATGTATTCATCCATGTTCTGCTTGGCTTCAAGCACGATCAGGCCGGTCATCAGCTTGCTCACCGAGGCGATGGGCACCACCACGTCGGGGTTGCTGGAATAGATGACCTTGTTGGTCTGCAGATCCACCAGCATGGCGCTGCCGGAAGCAATTTGCAGTTTGGACGTATCACGCGGGGCCTGGGTGGTTTCGGCGGCGTGCGCGAAGGTGCCTGTGAACGCAAACAATAGGCTGACGATAGAAAGACGAATTTTCACGCGGATGAACTCGCTAAAAAAGTAAGGAAATACCGTTCTGGAACGGGTTATATGACAAATGCCGTTACATTTTAGGAGTATGGACGAGAGACTGTCGAATGTTCTTCTAAAACCAGACGAAAGTACTTAAAAACAAAGAAAAAACAGGTTTTATTGCGGGCAATAAAAAGCCCTGCGATAAGGCAGGGCTTTTTCAGCACGGCTGGTTATTAGTCGTGCAGCGACTCTGCCGCGTACAGGGTGTTTTCCAGCAGGCAGGCTCGGGTCATCGGGCCAACGCCGCCGGGGACCGGCGTAATCCAGCCGGCGCGGGGCAGGGCGGTCTCGTAGACTACGTCGCCGACCAGCTTGCCGTCTTCCTGGCGGTTGATGCCGACGTCGATGACGATCGCGCCTTCCTTGATCCACTCGCCCTTGACCAGGCCCGGCTTGCCGGCAGCGACCACGACCAGGTCCGCGCGGCCGACGTGGCCGGCAAGGTCCTTGGTGAAGCGGTGGGTGACGGTGACGGTGCAGCCGGCCAGCAGCAGCTCCATCGCCATTGGGCGGCCAACGATGTTGGAGGCGCCGACGATGACGGCGTCGAGACCATAGAGGTCGACACCGGTACTTTCCAGCAGGGTCATGATGCCTTTGGGGGTGCACGGGCGCAGCAACGGGATGCGCTGGGCCAGGCGGCCGACGTTATACGGGTGGAAACCGTCGACGTCCTTGTCCGGGCGAATGCGCTCGAGCAGCTTGGAGGCGTCCAGGTGCTCAGGCAGCGGCAGTTGCAGCAGGATGCCGTCGATGCTCGGGTCATCGTTGAGACCGTCGATCAGGTCGGTGAGCGCCTGCTGGGTGGTGTCGGCAGGCAGGTCGTAGGCCTTGGAGATAAAGCCGACCTCTTCACAGTCTTTACGCTTGTGCGAGACATAAACCTGAGAGGCAGGATCGCTGCCGACCAGGATCACCGCGAGGCCAGGCGTGCGCAGGCCTTGCTGGCTACGCTCGGTGACTCGTTTGGCGATCTGCTGGCGCAGGCTGGCGGCGATTGATTTGCCGTCGATAAGTTGTGCAGTCATTACGCGTGATTAACCATCGAGAGGGGGAAGAAAAGTGCGCGCATTCTCGCATGCCAAGCCGTGAGGGCAAAGGCGCTTGGTCTGCAAATTGGCCTAACCCCTTAAATAAAATGAATTTTTTTCAAAAAAGATTTGACGGGTTTCAGGACCCTCTATACTATTCGTCGCACTTGTCGGGCACAGCCTAGCACTGGTTAAGAAGGTCGAGCAGGATTGTTGTTCTGCAAGGCTGGAAGCACTTAGTTTGTAGTCCTTAAAGAGTACAGATTAATCAGGCGCCCGTAGCTCAGCTGGATAGAGCATCCGCCTTCTAAGCGGATGGTCGCAGGTTCGAGTCCTGCCGGGTGCGCCATTAGGCAGCTTTGGCACAAGTAGCGCTATATGGTGGGCGTAGCTCAGTTGGTAGAGCACGGGATTGTGACTCCCGTTGTCGAGGGTTCGATCCCCTTCGTCCACCCCATATTTTGAAAGGCGCCAGATTAATCATCTGGCGCCTTTGCTTTAAGAGCTTCAAGCGCGGATGTGGTGGAATTGGTAGACACACTGGATTTAGGTTCCAGCGCCGCGAGGCGTAAGAGTTCGAGTCTCTTCATCCGCACCAATAAAAGCTTTGTCCCTCCGTCAGGTGGGTAAGGCTCGACAAAGAAGTGGTTTGGTTTCTTTGTTAACGCAATATGGTGGGCGTAGCTCAGTTGGTAGAGCACGGGATTGTGACTCCCGTTGTCGAGGGTTCGATCCCCTTCGTCCACCCCATATTCGAAAGGCGCCAGATTTAACAGTCTGGCGCCTTTTTTGGTTTTAGCGGTTCGAATATTCAGCGGCTGCAGGTAGTGGGTCGCAAGGGCAGGCGTTTCGTCGTATTTATGTGTCTCGATGATGCCGCGCTGCCTGCTGGCCCTGTTTGAGGGTTGGCCGTCAGGGAGATGGATGACGACTTCTTCTATATATAGAAGAGGCGGCGCAGAGCTCTGGCGTGATGGGCTGTATTTGTCACCGGGGCGAGGTACATCAGTGCCTTCGTACCGATAAATTGCCGGCTGTTTCCGGGCGTATTCTCAGTAGGGTGACTTCTTGAGTTTGACCCACTAGAATGCATGCCCTTGATTGGGGTCGGAAATGGCCGGCTAACGTCTGTGCAACGAGGAATATCCATGCAAGTTTCTGTTGAAAATACTACTGCTCTCGAGCGCCGCCTGAGCATCACCGTGCCGGCAGAGCGTATCGAGACTGCGGTCAACAAGCGTCTGCAGCAGACTGCCCAAAAGGCCAAGATCGCTGGTTTCCGTCCAGGCAAAGTGCCAATGAGCGAAATCAAGCGCCGTTTTGGTGCTGATGCGCGTCAGGAAGCGGTAGGCGACGTGATCCAGGCTTCCTTCTATGAAGCGGTTGTCGAGCAAAAGCTGAACCCGGCTGGCTCGCCTTCGATCGAGCCGAAGTCCCTGGAAGCGGGCAAGGACCTGGAATACATTGCCGTATTCGAAGTGTTCCCAGAGTTTGAAGTGGCAGGTTTCGAAGGTATCGCTATCGAGCGCCTGAGCGCTGAAGTAGCTGATTCCGACCTGGACAACATGCTGGAAATCCTGCGCAAGCAGAACACCCGTTTCGAAGTGGTCGACCGTGCTGCCCAGAACGAAGACCAGCTGAACATCGATTTCGTTGGCAAGGTTGACGGCGAAGTGTTCGCTGGCGGCTCCGCCAAGGGTACTCAGCTGGTGCTGGGTTCCAACCGCATGATCCCTGGCTTCGAAGACGGCCTGGTTGGCGCGAAGGCGGGCGAAGAGCGCGTTCTGAACCTGACTTTCCCGGCTGACTACCAGAACCTGGACCTGGCTGGCAAAGCCGCCGAGTTCACCGTGACCGTCAACAGCGTTTCCGAGCCTAAGCTGCCAGAACTGAACGAAGAGTTCTTCGCTCAATTCGGTATCAAGGAAACCGGCATCGAAGGCTTCCGCACCGAAGTTCGCAAGAACATGGAGCGCGAACTGCGCCAGGCCATCAAGTCCAAGGTCAAGAACCAGGTCATGGACGGTCTGCTGGCCGCCAACCCGATCGAAGTGCCTAAGGCCCTGCTGTCCAACGAAGTGGACCGCCTGCGCGTGCAAGCTGTGCAGCAGTTTGGTGGCAACATCAAGCCTGACCAACTGCCGGCCGAGCTGTTCGAAGAACAAGCCAAGCGCCGCGTCGTGCTGGGCCTGATCGTGGCTGAAGTGGTCAAGCAGTTCGACCTCAAGCCTGACGAAGATCGCGTTCGTGAAATGATCCAGGAAATGGCTTCGGCCTACCAGGAGCCTGAGCAGGTCGTGGCTTGGTACTACAAGAACGACCAGCAGCTGAACGAAGTACGTTCGGTTGTGCTGGAAGAACAAGTTGTGGATACTGTTCTGCAGAAGGCTAAGGTGACCGACAAAGCGGTCTCTTACGAAGAAGCAGTCAAACCGGCGGAAGCAGCACAAGCCGACTGATTGTCCAACTCGTTGGAAATTCAACCATAAGCCAGCCTCGCGCTGGCTTATGCGTTTTCAAGACATGACTATTTGGGAGTAACTGCAGAGCATGTTCCGTAATTCCTATATTCAGCAGAACTCTGATATCCAGGCCGCAGGCGGCCTGGTCCCGATGGTTGTCGAGCAGTCCGCTCGTGGCGAACGCGCCTACGACATCTACTCGCGCCTGCTCAAGGAGCGAGTGATCTTTCTGGTGGGCCCGGTAGAGGACTACATGGCCAACCTGATCTGTGCGCAACTGCTGTTCCTTGAAGCGGAAAACCCGGACAAGGACATCCATCTCTACATCAACTCACCTGGCGGTTCGGTGACGGCGGGCATGTCGATCTACGACACCATGCAGTTCATCAAGCCGAATGTATCGACCACTTGCATCGGCCAGGCCTGCAGCATGGGCGCGTTCCTGCTCACCGCAGGCGCCCACGGCAAGCGTTTCTGCCTGCCGAACTCGCGCGTAATGATTCACCAGCCACTGGGCGGTTTCCAGGGCCAGGCGTCGGACATCGAAATCCACGCCAAGGAAATCCTCTTCATCCGCGAGCGTCTCAACACGCTGATGGCCAAGCACAGCGGGCGCACCCTGGAAGAAATCGAGCGCGATACCAACCGCGACAACTTCATGAGCGCCGAAGTCGCGCGTGATTACGGGTTGATCGACGCAGTGATCGAAAAGCGCCCCGCTTAATATAAGCCGCTCAAAATAGGGCTGGTCGGCATGTCCGATCATCGGCGGGCTTGAAAAAGCCCGCATAAGCCTTCATCTTGTGTTGCAAGCCTATCGGATTTGGATCGAACGAATGACTGACACCCGCAACGGCGAGGACAACGGCAAGCTGCTCTATTGCTCCTTCTGTGGCAAAAGCCAGCATGAAGTACGCAAATTGATTGCCGGCCCCTCGGTCTTTATCTGCGACGAGTGCGTCGACCTGTGCAATGACATCATCCGTGAGGAGGTGCAGGAAGCACAGGCCGAAAGCAGCGCGCATAAATTGCCTTCGCCTAAAGAAATCAGCGGCATCCTTGACCAGTATGTCATCGGTCAAGAGCGTGCAAAGAAGGTTCTGGCCGTAGCGGTGTACAACCACTACAAGCGCTTGAACCAGCGTGACAAGAAAGGCGACGAAGTCGAACTCGGCAAGAGCAACATCTTGCTGATCGGTCCTACAGGCTCGGGTAAGACCCTGCTTGCAGAAACCCTCGCTCGCCTGCTGAACGTTCCGTTCACCATCGCCGACGCAACCACCCTCACCGAGGCTGGCTACGTGGGTGAGGACGTCGAGAACATCATTCAGAAACTGCTGCAGAAATGTGACTATGACGTAGAGAAAGCCCAGATGGGTATTGTCTACATCGACGAAATCGACAAGATCTCGCGCAAGTCCGACAACCCGTCGATCACCCGGGATGTTTCCGGTGAAGGCGTGCAGCAGGCCCTGTTGAAACTGATTGAAGGCACGGTCGCTTCCGTACCGCCACAAGGCGGCCGCAAGCATCCGCAGCAGGAATTCCTTCAGGTTGATACGCGCAACATCCTGTTCATCTGTGGCGGTGCGTTCTCGGGTCTGGAGAAGGTTATCCAGCAGCGTTCCACCCGTGGCGGTATCGGTTTCAGTGCAGAAGTGCGCAGCAAGGAAGAAGGCAAGAAGGTGGGCGAGTCCCTGCGTGAAGTCGAGCCTGACGATCTGGTCAAGTTCGGTCTGATCCCGGAATTCGTCGGCCGTCTGCCGGTCCTGGCCACGTTGGACGAGCTGGATGAGGCTGCTCTGATTCAGATCCTCACCGAGCCGAAGAACGCCCTGACCAAGCAATACGCGAAGCTGTTCGAAATGGAAGGTGTAGACCTTGAGTTCCGTACCGACGCGCTCAAATCGGTGGCCAAGCGGGCACTGGAGCGCAAGACCGGTGCACGTGGCCTGCGCTCGATTCTCGAAGGCGTGTTGCTCGACACCATGTACGAAATCCCCTCGCAGTCCGAGGTGAGTAAAGTGGTGATCGATGAAAGCGTTATAGAAGGCAAGTCCAAGCCACTGTATATCTACGAAAACAGTGAGCCGGCTGCCAAGGCTGCGCCAGACGCGTAAGCGTTTCGCAGTTTCGGTACAAACAAGGGGCCTTTAGGGGCCCCTTTGTTTTTCATGAAGATTTTTTACTGCGTGTAACTGCCAGCATTGAGCTTGTTTTTTTTACACGCAGCCCCCATCTTGGTTTCAAGCTTACTTTTCAACTGTCATAGAGGCGAAATCATGAAGACAACCATCGAATTGCCTCTCCTGCCGTTGCGTGATGTCGTCGTCTATCCGCACATGGTTATCCCGCTGTTCGTGGGGCGCGAGAAGTCTATCGAAGCCCTCGAGGCCGCGATGACGGGCGACAAGCAGATCCTGCTGTTGGCCCAGAGAAATCCTGCCGATGATGATCCTGGCGAAGATGCCCTGTATCGCGTCGGTACCATTGCCACCGTACTGCAACTGCTCAAACTGCCCGATGGCACCGTCAAGGTGCTGGTCGAAGGCGAGCAGCGCGGTGCGGTCGAGCGCTTCATGGAGGTGGACGGCCACCTGCGCGCCGAAGTGGCGCTGATCGACGAAGTCGAAGCCCCTGAGCGCGAATCCGAAGTCTTTGTCCGCAGCCTGCTCTCGCAGTTCGAGCAGTATGTGCAGCTGGGCAAGAAAGTCCCGGCTGAAGTGCTGTCTTCGCTTAACAGCATCGATGAGCCAAGCCGCCTGGTTGACACCATGGCTGCGCACATGGCGCTGAAGATCGAGCAGAAGCAGGACATCCTCGAAATCATCGACCTGCCGGCCCGTGTCGAACACGTGCTGGCGCTGCTGGATGCCGAAATCGACCTGCTGCAGGTTGAGAAGCGCATCCGCGGTCGCGTGAAGAAACAAATGGAGCGCAGCCAGCGCGAGTACTACCTGAATGAGCAGATGAAGGCCATTCAGAAGGAGCTCGGCGACAGCGAGGAAGGCCACAACGAAATCGAAGAGCTGAAAAAGCGCATCGATGCCGCCGGCCTGCCGAAAGACGCGCTGACCAAGGCCAATGCCGAGCTGAACAAGCTCAAGCAAATGTCGCCGATGTCCGCCGAAGCCACTGTGGTTCGCTCCTACATCGACTGGCTGGTGCAAGTGCCGTGGAAGGCCCAGACCAAGGTACGCCTGGACCTGGCGCGCGCCGAGGACATCCTGGATGCCGACCACTACGGCCTCGAAGAAGTCAAAGAGCGCATCCTCGAATACCTCGCCGTGCAAAAGCGCGTGAAGAAGATTCGTGGCCCGGTACTGTGCCTGGTAGGGCCGCCTGGTGTGGGTAAAACCTCCCTGGCCGAGTCCATTGCCAATGCTACCAACCGTAAATTCGTGCGCATGGCCCTCGGTGGCGTGCGTGACGAAGCGGAAATCCGTGGTCATCGCCGTACCTACATCGGTTCGATGCCAGGAAGATTGATTCAAAAGATGACGAAAGTGGGCGTGCGCAACCCGCTGTTCCTGCTCGATGAAATCGACAAGATGGGCAGCGACATGCGCGGCGATCCGGCCTCGGCATTGCTCGAGGTGCTCGACCCCGAGCAGAACCACAATTTCAACGACCATTACCTGGAAGTCGACTACGACCTCTCCGACGTGATGTTCCTGTGCACCTCCAACTCGATGAATATCCCGCCAGCGCTGCTGGACCGGATGGAGGTGATTCGTCTGCCGGGTTACACCGAAGACGAGAAGATCAACATCGCCGTCAAATACCTCGCGCCCAAGCAGATTTCGGCCAACGGCCTGAAGAAGGGCGAGATCGAATTCGAGGTCGAGACGATCCGCGACATCGTTCGTTACTACACCCGCGAGGCCGGTGTGCGCGGCCTTGAGCGCCAGATTGCGAAGATCTGCCGCAAGGCAGTCAAGGAACATGCGCTGGAAAAACGCTTCTCGGTGAAGGTCACGGCCGACTCCCTGGAGCACTTCCTCGGCGTGCGTAAATTCCGCTACGGCCTGGCCGAGCAGCAGGACCAGGTAGGGCAGGTGACTGGCCTGGCGTGGACCCAGGTGGGCGGCGAATTGCTGACCATTGAAGCAGCAGTGATCCCGGGCAAGGGCCAGTTGATCAAGACCGGTTCGCTGGGCGATGTGATGGTCGAATCGATTACCGCCGCGCAGACCGTGGTGCGCAGCCGCGCAAGGAGCCTGGGGATCCCCCTGGACTTCCACGAGAAGCACGACACCCATATCCACATGCCGGAAGGGGCGACGCCTAAAGACGGCCCTAGCGCAGGCGTAGGCATGTGCACGGCCCTGGTGTCGGCATTGACCGGTATTCCGGTGCGCGCCGATGTCGCCATGACCGGCGAAATTACCCTGCGTGGCCAGGTATTGGCTATCGGTGGTTTGAAAGAGAAATTACTCGCTGCGCACCGGGGTGGAATCAAGACCGTGATCATTCCTGAAGAGAATGTTCGCGATCTGAAGGAAATTCCTGACAACATCAAGCAGGATCTTCAGATTAAACCGGTTAAATGGATTGACGAGGTCCTGCAAATTGCGCTGCAATACGCGCCGGAGCCCTTGCCGGATGTGGCTCCGGAGATAGTCGCTAAGGACGAAAAGCGCGAGTCTGATTCCAAGGAAAGAATTAGCACGCATTAATGTGTTGAAGCCTGGGGGCTTCCTTGACAGCTTTTTAGAGCCCTTGTTATAAAGCGGCTCTTAAGTGTCTGTAGGCCATTCAGCACTGGTTTTTGCTTTCACCAAAAAACTTAGAATCATACTCAATAGATATATAAGGGGACTTAGAGTGAACAAGTCGGAACTGATTGATGCTATCGCTGCATCCGCTGATATCCCGAAAGCTGCTGCTGGCCGTGCGCTGGATGCAGTAATCGAATCCGTCACTGGCGCTCTGAAGGCCGGCGACTCCGTAGTACTGGTAGGCTTCGGTACTTTCTCTGTGACTGACCGCCCAGCTCGCACTGGCCGTAACCCACAGACTGGCAAAGCACTGCAAATCGCTGCTGCCAAGAAACCAGGTTTCAAAGCCGGTAAAGCCCTGAAAGAAGCCGTTAACTAAGCTTCGATCAAGCCTTTGCCTACCCGGGTCGGACGCAGGTCTGGCCTGGCAGCGGAGCGGCAGCTGACCCACGTATCCATCGGGTCGCCACGCCGGGGGTGTGGGTTCAAACCCCCGTCCGCTCCGCCAGTTACGAGAAGGCGCATCCTCGGATGCGCCTTTCTTCTATCCGGACTCTACCCACGCTCCACGGTTGCCAATTTTTGAAGTTCAACCGTTTCTGGGGGACGCATGCTGCAAAATATCAGGGACAATTCACAAGGCTGGATTGCCAAGACCATTATCGGGATCATCGTCGCTTTGATGGCGTTCACCGGTATCGAGGCTATTTTTCAGGCTTCGACCAACACCAAGCAGGACGTGGCCAAGGTCAACGGTGAGGAAATCACCCAGACCGAACTGAGCCAGGCTGTCGACATGCAACGTCGCCAGCTGATGCAACAGCTGGGCAAGGATTTCGATGCTTCGCTGCTCGACGAAAAACTGCTGCGCGACGCCGCCCTCAAGGGCCTGATCGATCGCAAGCTGCTGCTGCAAGGCGCGGCTGATTCCAAGTTCGGCTTCTCTGAAGCAGCACTGGACCAGGTCATCCTGCAGACACCGGAATTCCAGGTGGACGGCAAGTTCAGTGCCGAACGCTTTGACCAGGTGATCCGTCAACTGGGCTACAGCCGACTGCAGTTCCGTCAGATGCTGACCCAGGAAATGCTCATCGGCCAGGTTCGCGCAGGCATCGCCGGCAGCGGTTTCGTGACCGACGCCGAGGTGAACGCTTTTGCCCGTCTGGAGAAGCAGACCCGCGATTTCGCCACCGTCAACATCAAGGCCAACCCTGGCGCGGTGAAACTCACCGACGACGAGGTCAAGGCTTACTACGACCAGCACGCCAAGGAGTTCATGACCCCGGACCAGGTGGTCATCGACTATCTGGAGTTGAAGAAGTCGTCCTTCTTCGACCAGGTTGCGGTCAAGGACGAGGAGTTGCAGGCGGCCTATCAGAAAGAAACCGCCAACCTCGCTGAACAGCGTCGTGCGGCGCACATCCTGATTGAAGTCAACGACAAGGTCACCGACGCGCAAGCCAAGGCCAAGATCGAGGAAATCCAGGCGCGCCTGGCCAAGGGCGAGTCGTTCGAAGCCCTGGCCAAGGAGTACTCCCAGGATCCAGGTTCGGCCAACAATGGCGGCGACCTCGGCTTTGCCGGCCCTGGCGTCTACGACCCGGACTTCGAAACCGCCTTGTACGCGTTGAACAAGGACCAGGTCTCGGCGCCGGTGCGCAGCACCTTCGGTTGGCACTTGATCAAGTTGTTGGGCGTTGAAGCACCGCAAGTGCCGACGTTCGCCAGCCTGAAGGACAAGCTGACCCGCGAGCTCAAGACCCAGCAGGTCGAGCAGCGTTTTGTCGAAGCGACCAAGCAGTTGGAAGATGCGGCATTCGAAGCCTCTGACCTGGCCCAGCCAGCGTCCGACCTGAAGCTGACTGTGCACACCTCCGCGCCGTTTGGCCGTGAAGGTGGCGAAGGCGTTGCGGCCAACCGTGCCGTGGTCACCGCTGCGTTCAGCCCGGAAGTCCTGGATGAAGGTGCCAACAGCAGCGCCATCGAACTCGACCCGGAAACCATCATCGTGCTGCGTGCCAAGGAGCACCGCAAACCTGCGCAACTGCCGCTGGAAAGCGTTGCTGCGCCGATCCGTGCACAGATGATCAAGGAGCGCGCCAGCGCCGCTGCCAAGACGCATGCCGACGAGTTGATCGCCAGCTTGCGTGATGGCAAGACCCCGCTGAACCAACCGATCGATGGTCAGGCCTGGAAAGTCACTGAAGCGGCTACCCGTAGCCAGGAAGCGATTGACCCGGCCGTGCTGCAAGCCCTGTTCCGCATGCCCAAGCCTGCGGCCAAGGACAAGCCGACCTTTACCACCGTGACCCTGGCTGACGGTAGCCTGGTGATCGTGCGCTTGAACGGCGTCAATGAAGCCGCAGCCCCATCGGAAGAAGAAAAAGCGCAATACCGCCGCTTCCTCGCTTCCCGTGTCGGCCAGCAGGACTTCGCGGCGTACCGCAAGCAGTTGGAAACCAAGGCCGACATCAAGAAGTACTGATGGCGGTTTGAATAAGAAAGCCCCCGGCCAGCAATGACCGGGGGCTTTTTTTGTGCGCTAGACTGGGCTTTCGCAATCGTCGAGCAAGGAGGTTCACGCGTGTTGATTCAGGAACAGGAAGGCTGGGTGATCCGTCGCGCCACTGAGGCGGATGTTCCTGCGGTGCTGCAGGTGTTTGACGAGGTGATTGAGTGGTTCGCACGCCTGGGCAATAACCATCAATGGGGCACTGAGCCCTGGTCGGCCTCGCCCCGTCGAGTCGCGCAAGTGTCGCAAGCCTGCGCACTGCCGGGTGCCTGGGTGGTAGAGGCCCCCACGGGGCAGATCCTGGCTGCACTGGTGCTGGGCGAGCCGATGCCTTATGTACCAGCGGCGACCGAGCCGGAGGTGTATGTGCGATTGTTGATCGCCGCGCGCGACCCCCGTGTACGCGGCCTGGGGCGGCGCCTGTTGGCATTCGCCGATGACCAGGCGCGCGCAGCCGGTGTCACGCGCCTGCGGGTGGACTGCTACGCCGGCGGCACAGGTGACCTGGTGGGTTTTTATGAGTCGTGCGGCTATACGCGAATCTCAACCTTCAACCTGGAGGGTTGGCCGGGCCAGTTGCTGGGGCGCCGCCTGTAAGGCGCCGATCAGGGCCAGCAGCATCAGCAGTACCACCGCCCACGCAAAGGCCGAGACGCCCCAGCCCTGCAGCAATACGCCGCCGGCCAGGCCGCCGCCGGCTATGCCGAGGTTCCACACGGTCACCAGCATCGATTGCGCAGCGTCCGCCGACGCTCCCGCTGACTTGGCGAGTGCGGTCTGCAGCAAGGCCGGCAGTCCGCCGAACGCCAGGCCCCAGAAGGCCACTGTAATATAGATGACGGCGGGGACGTTGATCCAGAACGCCAGGGCCACGGCGATCAGGCCAAACAGCGCACAACTGATCAGCAGCAGTGTGCGCAACCACTGGTCAATCAGCACTCCAGCCAGCCAGATGCTCAGCAATGCCGCCAAGCCAAACACCAGCAGCACGCGGTCGACGTCGGCGGTAATCCCGGCCGGCACCAACAGTGGGGCGATGTAGGTGTAGAGAATGTTGTGGGCCAGTACGTAGGTAAAAGTCACCCACAGCACCGGACGAATGCCGGGTAACCTGAGTACCTGGCGCAGGCCCAGGCGCTGCTGTGCGGGTTGGCCGGCAAAGTCCGGAAGCTGCCAGCGCGCCCACACCAGCAACACCAGCGTCAGCCCGGTCATGATCGCAAAACTCAGGCGCCAGCCGACTAGCGTGCCGAGCAGGGTACCGGCCGGTACGCCCAGGGACAGGGCCAATGGTGCGCCCAGCATCGCGATCGCGATCGCCCGGCCTTGCAGGTGCGGGGCAACCATCCGGCTGGCATAACCGGCCAGCAGTGCCCAGAGCAACCCGGCGAAGACCCCGGCAAAAAAACGCGCTACCAGCGTCAGTCCGTAATGGCTGGACAGCGCGGTCACGCTGTTGACCAGGGCAAAGCCACCGATGGCAATCAGCAGCAATGGCCGTCGCCGCCAGCCGCGGGTCAGCAGCGTGAGCGGGATGGCCGCCAGCAACGAGCCCAAGGCGTAGAGCGTGACCAATTGGCCGACCAGCGCGGGCGACACGCCGAGGCCTTCGCCCATCTGCGGCAGGAGCCCGGCGGGCATGGCCTCGGTGAGGATGGTGATAAAACCGGCCGAGGCCAATGCGAGCAAACCGCCGAGCGGCAGTGCGTCACGCTGGGTAACGGGTGGGGAATCGGTGAGTGCGGTCATCAAACTCTATCCATGCAAAAGGGCAAGGCGCCAGAGTAGGGGGCTGTGCACGTCGGAAAAACAGGCTAAGGTTCCGAACTTATCGGACTCAGGCGTCCGTAATCAAAAAGGGCGTGATCATGGACAGCTTGGGCAGCCTCTCGGTTTTCGTGCAGGTGGCGGAAACGCGCAGTTTCACCGCCGCTGGTCGCGTGCTGGGGGTGTCCTCTTCAGCAGTGGGCAAAAGCATTGCACGCATGGAGGAACGCCTCGGCGTGCGGCTGTTTCATCGCAGCACCCGCAGTATCACCTTGACCAGCGAAGGCTCGCTGTTTCTGGAGCGATCACGGCGCATTCTTGCCGAGGTGGAGGCCGCCGAGCGCGAACTGACCGAGGCCAGCGCAACGCCCCGCGGCAAGCTGCGCATCAGCGTGCCGCAAGTGCGGGGCCTGCTGATGCCGGTGCTCAGCGACTTCATGCGCGCCTATCCGGACATCGAGCTGGATGTGGATTTTTCCGACCGCATGGTGGACGTGATCGAGGAAGGGTTCGATGCGGTGATTCGCACCGGCAAGCCGGAAGATTCGCGCTTGATGGCGCGCCACCTGGGGCATTACCAATTGGTGCTGGTGGGCACCCCGGCTTACTTCCAGCAGCATGGTACGCCGCTGCAGCCCCACCACCTGAGCGAGCATGCTTGCCTGCGCCACAAGTTCTGCGCCACCGGTAAACTCGAGCACTGGCCGCTGCGCCTTGCGCCGGGCACTGCGGAGCCGACCTTGCGCACACCGTTGGTCAGCACCACCATCGAGTCGCTCAACCATGTGGTGCACGAGGGCCTGGGCATAGCCTGCCTGCCGGACTACATGGTCAACCAGGCCGTGGCGCAGGGACGTTTGCAACGGGTGCTGGATGACTACCTCGAACACCGGGGCAGTTTCTGGATGCTATGGCCATCAAGTCGCCATGCCTCGGCGAAATTACGCGTGTTTATTGATCATATGTGCGCTGGGCTTTTTCCCACGGCAGCTGTCGTGTAGGCCTGTGACGTTTTACCGACAGGAATGCGCGCGCCAAGCACGCGTTCTGTTGCACAATACCGCCCGGACTGTTTTCCTCAGGATTTTCAATGTCGACATCATTTCACTTGCGTAGCCTCGGGTTGGCGCTGGTGTTGGCGGGCGCCGCGGGCTGCTCGTCACCCAAGACCGCTATTTATGAACATGAGAATTTCGACGACTCCGGTACGTTTTCCCGGGATTATCCGGTCACCGATGTCGCGGCTTGCGAAGCCGCACGCCGGGCCTTGCTGAGCCAGGGCTACATCATCACCAGCAACGATCCGAAACTGGTGGTCGGTAACAAGAGCTTCCAGCAGACCGGCGAGACCCATCTGCAGATCAGCTTCAACGTGGTGTGCGCCGATGATGGCAAAGGCAACAACCACTCGACGATGTTCGCCAATGCCTTGCAGGATCGCTATGCGCTGAAGAAGGTCAACAACTCCGCGAGCCTGGGTGTGGGAGTGTTGGGGTCGGTGTCGATGCCAATCGGCTCCACCGATGACTCGATGGTCAAGGTCGCGAGCGAGACAGTCTCTGCGCCGAAGTTCTACGACCGTTACTTTGCGCTGGTGGACGTGTTCCTGCCGCAGGAAGTGAAGAAGGCCGAGCATATTCCCGAGAAGCCCAAGGCTGACCTCGGTGTGCCGGAGCCCAAGACACCCCCAGCCGCCGAAAAGGTCGAGGCGCCGAAGGAAGAACCGGCTGCGCCAGCGGCCTCTGAGCCGGTGGTGCCGGCTCCCGAGGCTGCACCGATTGCGCCGCAGGCCGAACCTGCACCCGCAGCGACTACCCCCGACCTGCCGCCGCCGACAGAGGCGATTCCCCCTCTGCCGACGCCCGCGCAGTAACTCAGACGGCTACGGGATCGACCTTGTCGACGTTGATCCCGTAGCGTTTGATCGCTTCACTGACCTTGTCCCGACCGATCACGCCGTCATCCGCCAGCGCCTTGAGGGCCGCCAGCGCGATGAAGTGCCGGTCCACCTCGAAGAATGCGCGCAACGTTTCCCGGGTGTCCGACTGTCCGAAGCCATCGGTGCCCAGCGCGACAAAGCGTCGAGCGGGAACGAACGGGCGGATCTGATCGGCGAACAGCTTCATGTAGTCCGTTGCGACCACCACGGGGCCCGTGTGCGCTTGCAGGCATTGCTCGACGTAACTCACGCGCGGCTCACTGTCCGGATGCAGCAGGTTCCAGCGTTCAACCGCGTGCCCGTCACGGCGCAATTCGGTGAGGCTGGTCACGCTCCACACCGCGCTCTGCACGCCGAAATCCTCGGCGAGCAGGGCGGCGGCGGCGATGACCTCGCGCAGGATCGAACCACTGCCCATCAGTTGCACCTGGGCTTTGGGGCCACCGCTGAGGCGGTACATGCCTTTGAGAATGCCGTCTTCCACTCCGTCCGGCATCGCCGGGTGCGGGTAGTTTTCGTTGAGCAGGGTGATGTAGTAGTAAATGTCCTCCTGTTCGACGTACATGCGCCGCATGCCTTCGCGAATAATCACCGCCAGCTCGTAGGCAAAGGTCGGGTCGTAAGACACGCAGCACGGAATCACCGAGGACAGGATGTGGCTGTGGCCATCGTCATGCTGCAAGCCTTCGCCCATTAGCGTGGTGCGCCCGGCCGTGGCGCCGAGCAGGAAGCCGCGTGCCCGTGCATCGCCGGCAGCCCACGCCAGGTCACCGACGCGCTGGAAGCCGAACATCGAATAGAAAATATAGAACGGCACGGTCATCAGGCCGTGGTTGCTGTAGGACGTACTCGCCGCGATCCATGAGGAAATGGCGCCGGATTCATTCAGGCCTTCCTGCATGATCTGTCCGTCCTTGCTCTCCTTGTAGTAGCTCAGTTGCCCGGCGTCCTGTGGGGTGTAGAGCTGGCCGACGGCCGAGTGGATGCCGATCTGGCGGAACAGGCTTTCCATGCCAAAGGTGCGTGACTCGTCCGGCACGATAGGCACGATCAGCTTGCCCAGGTGCGGGTCCTTGAGCAGGGTGCCGAGGATGCGCACGAAAGCCATGGTGGTCGAGATCGCGCGGTCACCGGTGTCCTTGAGCTGGGTGGCGAAGGCGCTCAGTTCGGGGATCTGCAACGCTTGGACCGCCGCGTGCCGCGCTGGCACATAGCCGCCCAACGCCTGGCGCCGTGCCGCGAAGTAGCGTGCTTCCTCGCTGTCGGCGGCCGGCTTGAGGTAGGGGATTGCGTCGAGTTGATCGTCAGCCACTTCCAGGTCGAAACGGTCGCGGAAGGCCTTGACGGCGTCGGCGCCCATTTTTTTCAGCTGGTGGTTGATGTTCTGGCCTTCGCCGGCTTCGCCCATGCCGAAGCCCTTGACGGTTTTCGCCAGGATCACCGTCGGGCGTCCAGTGTGGCGAACGGCTGCCGCATAGGCGTTGTAGACCTTGTCCGGGTCATGGCCGCCGCGTGAGAGTTTCCAGATTTCGTCGTCGGACATATCCGCAACCAGTGCGAGCAACTCCGGGTATTTGCCGAAGAAGTGTTCGCGCACATAGGCACCGTTCTGCGACTTGTAGTTCTGATAGTCGCCGTCCACGCATTCCATCATGCGTTGGCGCAGCAGGCCGCTCTGGTCTTTTTCCAGCAGCGCGTCCCAGCCGCCGCCCCAGATCACCTTGATCACGTTCCAGCCGGCGGCGCGGTACAGGCTTTCGAACTCCTGGATCACCTTGGCATTGCCACGCACGGGGCCGTCGAGGCGCTGCAGGTTGCAGTTGACCACGAAGATCAGGTTGTCGAGTTTCTCGCGACCGGCCAGGGAGATGGCGGCCAGGGATTCCGGTTGGTCCATTTCGCCATCACCGAGGAATGCCCACACCTTGCGGCCCTGGTGCTGCTTGAGGCCGCGCAGTTCCAGATAGCGCATGAAGCGCGCCTGGTAGGCCGAAGTGATCGGCCCAAGGCCCATGGACACGGTGGGGAATTGCCAGAAGTCCGGCATCAGCCGCGGGTGAGGGTAGGACGAAATACCGTCGCCACCCGCCTCGCGGCGGAAATTGTCCAGCTGGGCTTCGCTGATACGGCCTTCGAGGTAAGCGCGCCCGTAGATGCCCGGTGAGGAATGGCCCTGGATATACACGAGGTCGCCGTCGAAGGTGTCGGTACGGCCACGGAAGAAGTGGTCAAAGCCTACGTCGTACAGCACGGCGGCTGACGCATAAGTCGCGATATGCCCACCCACACCTGAGTGTTTGCCTGCACGCAACACCATGGCCATGGCGTTCCAGCGGATAAACGCATTGGTGCGTCGCTCAATGGCGAGGTTGCCGGGGTAGGGCAACTGGCGGTCCACCGGGATGGTGTTGACGTAGGGCGTGGTAACGCGCCCGTAGAAGTCGCCATGCCGCGCCACGTCGAAATCCAGCAATTGATCGATCAGGTAGTGGGCGCGCGGGCGGCCTTCGGTGGACAGCACCGATTCGATGGACTCCAGCCACTCGCGGGTTTCCTGTGGATCGTCATCGCGGCGGACTGCGTTGTTCGGGGTCATGGGAGGCTCCAGGGTAGGCGGATTTCAAGTGGCGGTCTCCTTGTGGGAGTGCCGTCAAAAGTAATTGCAATTGCAACTACATGGCCGAATCTAGCGCGGGATGAGCTACTATTGCAACCTTCTTGAAATTCCCCGGATGGTGTTGCATGTCGTCGAAAGAGCCTGATGTCTGGTTCCGTTTTGTCAGGGCCCACAGGACGGTCATCCGTGAAATCGAGCGCCGCCTGGCCGCGGCCGACCTCCCGCCCTATGCCTGGTACGACGCGCTGTGGGGCCTGGAAAGCGGCCCCGACGGTACCCGCCGCATGCACGAATTGGCCGACGTGCTGGCCATCGAGCGCTACAACCTCACTCGCCTGGTGGACCGCCTGGAAAAGGACGGCCTGGTGCTGCGTTCGCGCTCCGACGGTGATGGCCGCGCGGCGTTTGCCTCGATCACCGACGCCGGCCGGGTGCTGCGCAAAAAAATGTGGACGATCTACGAAAGCACGGTGGACGAGTTATTCCTGTCGCAAATCGAGCCGGAGCAGCGCCAGGCCTTCGCCGACGCACTGGAACGCACTGCCGGGCTGGCGATGGACGCGGGCGTCCAGACCCGCAGTCGCCGCAAAACCTGAAGCCCCACGCAGAAACCGTGTAGGTGCCGGCCTGCCATCAAGCGCATTTCAATGCATAGCGATTCATCGCGGCCTGTACGTGCAGCGCGTCGATCCGCCCTTCATCCGCCAACGCCCTGAGCGCCGATACCACTATCCAATACTGACTCGGCGCCGCCGCCTGCACCGACCCCGCGCCCAACGCGACGAAGCGTGCATCCACATGCGCCCTTAACTGATCGACAATCGCTTGCGGATAGCCGGTGACGGCAACCACCGGCGCGCGACTTCCCGCCAGGCAGTCACGCAAGTGACAGCTGCGTTTGGGCGCGCCCGGATGCAGACGATTCCAGCGTTCAGCGGCCGCTGCCTCGCGGGCCAGACGTGTGTAGCTGGGGCAACTCCAGAGCTGTGCGCTGATGTTCCAGTCCTGCTCCAGCAGGCGCGCCGCCTGCACCACCGCTTCCAATGCATGGCCCGCACCGAGCAGGCGCACATCCGCGCCTTCACGCCGGATCGGGTACATGCCCTTGAGCGCATCCTCACGCGCCTGCTCCGCCATCGGCACCGCGCTTTCATGGTCGTGCAGGGCCAGGTAATAGAACCCCGGCTGGCCGTCGACGTACAGCGCGCGCAACCCCGCCAGCACAATCGCCCGCGCTTCGTCGCCCGAGGCCGGGTCATATGGGGTGCAGCGCGGGTTGGTGGCCAGCCACAACGGCAGCGAAGGTTGTGCGCCCCGGGGCCAGGGCGAGGGCTGGTTCTCGATGTCGTTGCATAAGATGCCGCGCTGCGCGGTCTCGTCCGACAGCGCACTCAGCTGCGCCGATGACATGGCGCTGTGCAGGTACAACAGCGGCTTTTCCCCGGTGTTGCGCGCGAACCAACTCGGCCAATTACTGACGCGCCGGGAGCGCGACTGGCCACGGATCACCCAGGCCTGGCGACTCAATTCCAGGGTATTGGCCATGGTCATCACGGCATACAGCGGTGAGCTGCGCGCATGTTCGGTCGTGGTCAGCGCATTGATGCACAGCTGCGCGGCGTTTGCGGTAGAGGCGGGCATGGGGGCAAGGCTCCTGGCAACAGAGGCTCGTACCCTACTGGAAATATGATTGCATTTGCAATGATTGCAATCGCACCTCAACGACGAGGTGCTAAATCAGCCCGACGCTGCTACGTTTAATCTGCACGTGCAGGAACGTCATCGCATCGACTTTTTTTCGTCATCACGGCACTTTAGGCTGGCAGTGCAGGTCATTTATCTGCAGCCGCTTTTCAATCAAACAAGGAGTCCACGATGGACGATTACCAGGAAGAACTGCTCGAGTACCACGCGATTGAGTTGGACCCGCTGGAACCCGCAGACGATGCAACAGAGCTGTAAGACCGACTTCAGGCGGAATGCCGCTGACTGCGGCGAAATTCCCCTGGGGTCTGGTTGTTCCACCGCCTGAAGGCGCGTTGAAACGCCTGGGCCGAGGCAAAACCGAGCAAGTAGGCGATTTCGCCGAACGCCAGTTCCGTATCGCGAATGTAGGTCATGGCCAAGTCGCGACGGGTATCGTTGAGAATCGCGCGAAACTGAGTGCCTTCTTCGGCCAGTTTGCGGCGCAGCGTCCAGGTTGGCAGCTTCAAGCGTGCCGCCACTTCTTCCAGGTCGGGTTCCCGGCCGCCATTGAGCATCGGCCCGAGCAAACGGGTAATGCGCTCACGCAGGCTGCGGGTGCGGGTCAACTGCTCCAGTTCGCGTTCACACAATTGCAGCAACAGTTGCCAGGTGCTCGGGCAGTGCTGTGGATTGCGCAGCGCCAGGGTCGGTTGGCTCAAGCGCAGTTGATTGACCTCGGCCCCAAACTGTATCGGACTGTCGCCCAGCATGCTGTATTGCTCGCTGTAGTCGGGCGCTTCGAATTCGATCTCGACCTTTTGCGCCTGCACCGGTTGCTGGGCCAGGCCCGACAATTGGTGCAGCCAGCCGGCGATGATCGAGTCCACCACAAAGCGGTTATAGGCGTTGTACGGGCTGATGGAATAGAAGCGCAGCCAGGCGCCTTCGGCGTCTTCGTGAAAGCTCGATTGCCCGCGATAGTTGGAGCCGTACAACGCCTCGAAGCGTGTCAGCGTGCGGGCGGCCTCGCGCACGTTGGGCGCCTGGGCGGCGGTGACCCCGGCCAGCCCGGCCTGGCTCAGGCGGCTGAGCTGGCCCATGCGCAGGCCCAGGGCGGGGTCGCCGGTGAGCTGGATGGCCGCGTGGCCCAGGCGCATATAGCGTGGGATCGACAAGCGTGCGCCGGCCTCGGCGAGACGCGCCGGGTCCAGGCCGTATTGCAGCAGCAGCGGCTGGGGGTCGAGGCCGTGACTGTGGATGGCGTCTGCCAGGGTGTGCACGAAGCCCACCGACAGATCCCCCAGCCGGACCGGTTTCACAGCCAGATATTCAACAGGCGTGCGCCACGGGCCTCGCCGTCGGCGTTGATCTGCCCGTTGTTGCTGAGAAAGCTGTGGCCGGCGGTGCCCAGGTCCCAGAACTGCCCGCGCAGGAATACGCTCATGCCGGCCGTGGCATGGCTGACGGGCGACTGGCTGATCAGCGTGAGGCGACGCCACGCCTCACCTTCGCTGAGCTCTTCGGGCTTGAGGCTGATTTCGGTCGGCGTCGACACGCTTTTGAAGCCGCGCCATGGGCGATCCCAGGTATCGCGGCCGAGCACAAAGGCGGGCACCGCGATCAGTTGCGCGCCTTGCTCGTTGAGCTTGCGGTAGTTGTCCGGGTACCAGCTGTCACTGCCGACCAGCACACCGAGGCGGCCGGCCGGGGTGTCGACCACGCTGACGACGTTTTCGTCACCCGGTTGGATAAAACCGCGTTCATCGTAGATCGGGTAGAGCTGGCGCTGCGGATCGCCAAGCGGCAAGCCGTCAGCATTGAAGACCACGCTGGCGTTATAGAGCGCCCCCGAGCCGATTTGCAGTTGTCCCTGGCTGACACTGGGGTTGGGCAGGGTGATGGAGCCGGCCACCAGGGTCACGCCAAATTCCTTGGCCAGGCCGCCGAACAGCAACTGATAGTCGCGGGCCATGCCCTTGGCTTTCATGCGCAGGTAGGCGTCGTCGGTGCGGCTGTCGCCGGTGGCGCTGATCCAGGCGCGCAGGAACAGCACGGGGTTGCTGACGGACAGCCAGTTCATTGCATCCTTCACGTGCAGGGCCTGGTACACCTCGTTCTTTTCGCCGGTGAGCATCAGCCACGTGCCGATGTGTTCCGGCAGCACCACGATGGTCTTGTCGTTGATCAGCCCCTGGTCACGGGCTTTTTGCAGGTAGGCCGCGAGCTTCAGGTGCAGGCGTTCCAGGCTCTGGTAGTCGGCGGGAAACAGCTCAGGCTGGATGCCCAGCAAGTTGCCGCGGTCGGCAGGCAGGCCTTCGTTGACGGCGAGGGTGATGCGCAGGTCCGACAGGTAATGCGCCACGGGGCGCTCCTGGGTCCAGACCAGATACGCGGCGATGGCGGCAACCAGGGCCATGGTGACGGTAAAAGCTAGAAGTTTACGCATGGGGCAACAGACAACAGACCGAGTGCGGGGTTCGCCGACTAGGGTAGGGCCCATGCACCCGCTTGCCAAGGGGCGCTGTGCATTTGGATCAATAACTTGTCAGTTTCAGTCATTGAGCGCCGGCGGGCGGGCTCTTAGTCTGTGGGACATAAACCGATGGCACACCGTTCGAGTGCGCCACGTCCCGTGATGATCCGTTGTGGAGCTGTACCATGACCGCTGCTGCCTACCCGCACCTGCTGGCCCCGTTGGACCTGGGTTTTACCACCTTGCGCAACCGCACCCTGATGGGGTCGATGCACACTGGCCTGGAAGAAAAGCCCGGCGGCTTCGAACGCATGGCCGCTTATTTTGCCGAGCGTGCGCGTGGCGGCGTCGGCCTGATGGTCACCGGCGGCATTGGCCCGAACGATGAAGGCGGGGTGTATGCCGGCGCGGCCAAGCTGACCACCGACGAAGAGGCGCAGAAGCACAAGATCGTGACGAAGGCCGTGCACGAGGCGGGTGGCAAGATCTGCATGCAGATCCTCCACGCCGGCCGTTACGCCTACAGCCCCAAGCAAGTGGCGCCCAGCGCGATCCAGGCGCCGATCAACCCGTTCAAGCCCAAGGAGCTGGACGAGGAGGGCATCGAGAAGCAGATCCAGGATTTTGTCACCTGCTCGCTGCTGGCCCAGGTTGCCGAGTACGACGGCGTGGAAATCATGGGGTCCGAAGGCTACTTCATCAACCAGTTCCTCGCCGCGCACACCAACCAGCGTACCGACCGTTGGGGCGGCAGCTACGAAAACCGCATGCGCCTGGCGGTGGAGATCGTGCGCCGCGTGCGGGAAGCCGTCGGCCCGAACTTCATTATTATCTTCCGCCTGTCGATGCTCGACCTGGTTGAAGGCGGTAGCACCTGGGAAGAAATCGTGCAGTTGGCCAAGGCCATCGAACAGGCCGGTGCGAGCATTATCAACACCGGTATCGGCTGGCACGAAGCGCGTATTCCGACTATCGCCACCAAGGTGCCGCGTGGCGCGTTCAGCAAAGTCACCGCCAAGCTGCGCGGCGCGGTACAGATTCCGCTGATCACCACCAACCGTATCAACACGCCGGAGATTGCCGAGCAGATCCTCGCTGAGGGCGATGCCGACATGGTCTCGATGGCGCGGCCGTTCCTGGCCGATCCGGAGTTCGTCAACAAGGCCGCCGCCGGGCGCGCGGACGAAATCAACACCTGCATCGGCTGCAACCAGGCCTGCCTGGACCACACCTTTGGCGGCAAGCTGACCACCTGCCTGGTCAACCCGCGCGCCTGCTACGAAACCGAGCTGAACTACCTGCCGGTCAAGCAGATCAAGAAGATCGCCGTGGTCGGCGCCGGTCCTGCAGGCCTGGCGGCAGCCACCGTGGCGGCCGAGCGCGGCCATCAGGTGACATTGTTCGACTCGGCCAGCGAGATCGGCGGCCAGTTCAATATCGCCAAGCGCGTGCCCGGCAAGGAAGAGTTCTTCGAAACCCTGCGCTACTTCAAACGCAAATTGCAGACCACCCACGTCGAGCTGTGCCTCAACACCCGCGTGGATGTCGCGCAACTGGCGGCGGGCGGTTATGACGAGATCATCCTCGCTACTGGCATCGCGCCGCGCACGCCGGCGATCCCCGGCATCGACAACGCCAAGGTGCTGAGCTACCTGGACGTGATCCTCGAACGCAAGCCGGTCGGCAAGCGCGTGGCGGTGATCGGCGCCGGCGGTATCGGTTTCGATGTGTCGGAATTCCTCGTGCACCAGGGCGTGTCCACCAGCCTGGACCGCGAAGCATTCTGGAAGGAGTGGGGCATCGACACCCAGTTGCAGGCGCGTGGCGGTGTGGCCGGTATCAAGCCGCAACCGCATGCCCCGGCGCGTGAAGTGTTCCTGCTGCAGCGCAAGACCTCCAAAGTCGGCGATGGCCTCGGCAAGACCACCGGCTGGATCCACCGTACTGGCCTGAAGAACAAGCAGGTGCAGATGCTCAACAGCGTCGAGTACCTGAAGATCGATGACCAGGGCCTGCATATCCGCATCGGTGCCGAGGGCGAGCCGCAGGTGCTGGCGGTCGACAATATCGTCATCTGCGCCGGGCAAGACCCGCTGCGCGAACTGCAGGACGGCCTGGTTGCGGCCGGCCAGAACGTGCACCTGATCGGTGGCGCCGACGTGGCGGCCGAGCTGGATGCCAAGCGCGCCATCAACCAGGGCTCGCGCCTCGCCGCCGAGCTGTAAGACGACGAAAGGGGCGGTGGTAGACTACCGCCCCTTTTTGCATGCAGACCCTTCCCGATGGGCCCCTTCGATTGGCTTCCCTACGCTCCGCTTGAACCTGTGCAGCTCGATTGGCTGGACGGCGTCGAGTTGGCCGTGCTGCGCCTGGATCGCATCGACCCGCTGATCAGCGGCAACAAGTGGTTCAAGCTCACCGAGCACCTCGCGCAAGGTCGGGCTGCTGGCGCCAGTGGGATCATCAGCCTGGGTGGCGCGCATTCCAACCATCTGCATGCGCTGGCGGCGGCGGGCAAGCGCTTTGGCTTTGCCACCGTCGGCCTGCTGCGTGGCCATGCGCAAGACACCCCCACCGTCCTCGACCTCAACGCCTTCGGCATGCAGTTGCACTGGCTGGGCTATGGCGGCTATCGCGCGCGGCATGCGCCGGACTTCTGGGGGCCGTGGCGCGAGCAGTATCCACACCTGCACCCGGTGCCCGAAGGTGGCGGTGGCCTGGCGGGAGCGTTGGGCTGTGCGGTACTGGTGGAGCAGGTGCGCGCGCAATTGAGCGACATCGGTTGGGCGGATTATGACGGCTGGTGGCTGGCAGCGGGCACTGGTACCACGCTGGCGGGACTGGTGCTGGCGGAGGCGGGCGCGCATCCGGTGTATGGCGCGCTGGCGGTGCCCGATGACCACGGGGTGGCGCAGCAGGTACAGGCGCTGGTGCAGCACGGTTATCAATTGCTGGAGGCCAGCCGGGGCGGCTTTGCCAAGGTTGATCCGGAGTTGCTGGCCTTTATCGACGCCACCGAGCAAGCCTGTGGCCTGCCGCTGGAGCCGCTCTACACCGGCAAGGCGTTGCTGGCGCTGAAGCAGCAGATTGAAGCCCGCCGCTTCGTCTGTGGTACGCGCCTTATCTTTGTCCACACCGGCGGCTTGCAAGGCCGCCGGGGTTTCCCATCGTTGAGCTCAGGGCATCCGCGAGTGTGATCCAGCAGTCGATGGCGTTACTGAATGCTCCCTCGCTTGCCGGGCATCATGCGCAACGCCGTGTTGTCACGCAGGATGTAATGATGAGCGATCCCCGCCAGCGCATGCAGCCCGATCAGCCAGTAGCCGATCTTGCCGAACAGCACGTGCCAGCTTTCAATCTCCTTGGCCAACCCTTTGTTTTCGGCAATCAGCGGCGGCAGCTCGATGCCGTAGAACATCACCGAATGCCCTTCGGCACTGACGATCAACCAACCGGCAATCGGCATGCCGATCATCAAGGCATACAGCGCCATATGCATCAGGGTGGCGAGCAGGGTTTGCCATTGCGGCGGCGCCGGCACGATCTTCGGCGCCACCCCCAGGCTGCGCGCAAACAGGCGTAGCCACACCAGCACAAACACGGTGAGGCCGAACATGAAGTGCATCTCGACGATCAGCGTCCGCGCGCCGCTGCCTTTGGGAAACTGGCCGCGCAGCTCAATGCAGGCGTAGACCACCGCCAGCAGCACCACCATCAACCAGTGCAACGCGATCGACATGGTGCTGTAACGCGTATCGGAATTTTTCCACGGCATCGCTGTGTTCCTCACTCATCAGGGCAAACCGGTGGCGAGGGAGCAAACTCCCTCGCCACCGGTACAGTTTCATCACTGGACAACATTGCGTTCTTGGGTGACGCAGTGACTTAACTGTATGCCGGTTTTGAGCGCTTTGCCTGGCGCGATTGCCGTTGTCTTGACCTCGATCAGTGGCTTTGCGGCATTTCACCGCGGGCCAGGCGCTGGTTGATGTCGGTGATCACTGCCGGCAGCTCGTTGATCGTGTCGATCAGGTAGTGCGGGCGCGAGCCTTTGAACATCGCCTCGATGCGCTTGCGTTCGCTGGCCAGCGTGGCGGCGTCGAGTGCGCGGAACTGCTCGTAGGTCAGGCCCAGCGCGTTGCCGGAGCAGGTCAGGGCCACCGTCCACATGCCGGCGCGACGGCCTTCGAGGATGCCCGGCACGGTGTCGTCGACCTTCACGCAGGCGGCGACATCATCAATGCCCAGGGCGATTACGTTGGCCAGGGCCTGGGCCGGCCATGGGCGGCCGTTGGGCACTTCGTCGGTGGCCACCACGTGGTCGGCGATGTAGCCGTTGGTGGCGGCCAGGGCGACGACCTTGTCCATCACTTGCTTGGGGTAACCGGAGCAGGAACCGATCTTGATACCTTGCACACGCAGCCGTGCGATCGTGTCGAGGGCACCGGGGATCAGCGCCGAGTGTTCGGCGATCTTCTCGATCTGCAGCGGCATGAAGCGCTGGTAGATGGCGGTCACGTCGTCATCGGTGGGCGTGCGGCCGAAGGCCTTGCGGTAGCGTTCGGCGACTTGCGGCTGGTCGCAGAGGGTGCGGATGTGGTCCCACTTGCCCATGCCCATCGGGCCACGGGCTTCTTCGATGGAGACTTGCACATCGAACTCGGCAAAGGCCTCGACGAAAATCTGCGTGGGCGCGAAGGAGCCGAAATCGACCACGGTGCCGGCCCAATCGAGGATCACGGCCTGCAGGGTGTTGGGGTTCTGATAGTTCATACACAAATCCTGTAGAAGCTGGCTTGCCAGCGCTGAACGAAAATGAGGGGTTACAGAAGAACTGCGTCGCCGGTGATCGCCGACAAGCCGGCTCCTGCAGGTTCGAGCACATGCATGTCTTGCAGTGTTTGCGCGATCGCCGTGACCGCTGCCTGCATGCCTGTCGCATCGACGTGGCCGATGCAGCCCACGCGGAAGGTTTCGACCTGGGTCAATTTGCCTGGGTACAGAATGAAACCCTTGGCCTTGACCCGCTCGTAGAAGTCCTTGAACTGGTAGCGCGCATCTTGCGGGGCGTGGAAGGTGACGATGATCGGCGCCTGGATCTCGGCCGGCAGGAAGCTGCGCAGGCCGAGTGCGGCCATGCCGTCGAGCAGCGCCTGGCAGTTGTCGGCGTAGCGTTGATGGCGCGCGGGCAGGCCGCCTTCTTCGGCGTATTGCAGCAGCGCTTCGTGCAGCGCCGCGACCACGTGCGTCGGCGGGGTAAAGCGCCATTGGCCGGTCTTGACCATGTAGCTGTGCTGGTCGAACAGGTCCATCGCCAGGGAGTGGCAGTTGCCCTGGGCGGCGGCCAGGGCCTGTTTGTCGGCGAAGACGAACCCCATGCCCGGCACGCCTTCCAGGCATTTGCCCGAGGCGGCGATCAGCGCATCGAACGGCACTTCACGGGCATCGATCGGCAGCGCCCCGAAGGAACTCATGGCGTCGATGATCAGGCGCTTGCCGTGGTCCTTGACCACTTGGGCGATCTCCGGCAACGGGTTGAGAATGCCGGTGCTGGTTTCGCAGTGGATCAACGCGACATGGGTGATGGCCGTGTCGGCGCGCAGCAGGCGGTCGACGTCGGCGGCGGTGGTGGGCTGGTCTTCGGCGGTTTCAAAGGTGCTGAAGTCGCGGCCGAGTACTTCGCAGATTTTTGCCAGGCGCTTGCCGTAGGCGCCGTTGATCAGCACCAGGACTTTGCCGTCACGCGGCACCAGGGTGCCGATGGCGGCTTCGACGGCGAAGGTGCCGCTGCCTTGCAGGGGCACGCAATGGTGGCTGTCGGTGCCGTGAAGGATCGCCAGCAGTTGCGAGCAGACGCTGGCAGTGAGGGCATTGAAACGGTCATCCCAGGACCCCCAATCCACCATCATCGCCTGACGCGTGCGGTTCGATGTGGTCAAGGGGCCAGGGGTCAGCAGGATCGGCGCGGCAGTGGTCATCTCAAGTCCTCGCAAGGCATCGGGGTTGAATCTACGGGGCCTAAATTGCAGTTTGGCTTGTCATCAATCAAATTGTTTGTTGTTATGCGAGCTATCAGTGAGGTCGATAGCTATGAACCTGTTCCAACTGCGCGCATTCGATGCCGTGGCCCGCGAGGGCAGTTTTACCCGTGCGGCGGCGCGGCTGTTCATCAGCCAACCGGCGGTGACCGGGCATATCAAGGCCCTGGAAGAGCATTACCAGATCCCGCTGCTGCGCCGCACCGCGCGCCGCGTGGAGCTGACCGAGGAGGGCGCGCGCCTGGCCGCGATCACCCGTGCGATCTTCGGCCTGGTCGACGAAGCGCAGACGATGCTGGAGGCCAACCGGCAGTTGCTCACCGGGCGCCTGGAGGTGGCGGCTGACGGCCCGCACCTGGTCATGCCGATGATCGCCAGCCTGCGTGCGCGCTACCCAGGGATCACCGTCAACCTGCGCCTGGGCAACGCCCAGGAAACCCTGGCGGCACTGTTGTCCGAGCATGCGGATGTGGCGGTACTCACCGAGGTCGAGCCGCGCAGCGGCCTGCACCTGCAACCCTTGAGCGAGTCGCGGATCTGCGCCCTGGTGCCGGCCAGCCACCCGTGGGCGCAGCAGTCCAGGGGGATTCGCCTGGAGCAACTCGACGAGGTGATCATGGTGTTGCGCGAGCCCAGTTCCATCACCCGCCGCACCTTCGACGCGGCGTGCGCGGCGTCGGGGGTGCAGCCCAAGGTGCTGCTGGAACTCGACAGCCGTGAGGCGGTGACCGAAGCCGTCGCTGCCGAGCTGGGCGTCGGCGTGGTCTCATCGATGGAAGTCAGCCCGGACCCGCGGGTGCAGGCCGTGGCAATCCAGGGCGAGGGGCTGCGCAACCGGCACATGCTCGGCTGCATGGAGCGGCGCCGCGCATTGCGCTTGATTCAGGCGTTTTTCGAGTTGGCGCCCGGCTGAAGGCTGTCGCGCACGATCTGCAGGAACGTCGCTACCACCCGCCGCGAACTTTGCTCCTTGAGGCACACCAGGGTTTCCTTCATGCGCTGGCTGCAGTCGCGGATGGGCATGGCGTACACCCGCGAGTCGGCGCCGAACTCCGCCGCCGAGACCACCCCCACGCCAATCCCCACCACCACCGCCTCACGCGCGGCCTCACGGCCTTCGACCTGGATCGCCGGACGAATGCGCAGGCCGGCCTGGCTCATTTCCTGCTCCAGCGTCTGCCGGGTGACCGAACCGATTTCGCGCAGCACCAGCGGCGTGTCATCCAGGTCGGCCAGGCAGATCGACTCACGCCCGGCCCAGGGGTGATTGCGCGCGACGAAGGCGAGCAACTGGTCGTCGGGCAACGGCAGTGACAGCAGGCGCTCATCGTCGACATCACGGCCAAGCAAGGCAAGGTCGGCCTGGTAGTTGTACAGGCGAAACAGCGATTCGTCGGTGTTGCCGGTTTCGATCTTGACGCTGATGCCCGGGTACAGTTGGCAAAACCGCGCGATCTGCGGCAGCACGTGCACCGGGGCATCCACGGCGAGGGTGAGGGTGCCGGTGAGCAGCGCGCGTGAGTCCTGCAGCAACTCCTCGGCTTCGGCTTCGATCACAAACAGGCGCTGGGTGATGGCCAGCAGGCGCTCGCCCAGATCGGTCAGGCGCACCGAGCGCTTGTTGCGGTGAAACAACAGCACGCCGAAGCGTTCTTCGAGTTTGCGCACCTGGTCGGATATCGCCGGCTGTGTCAGAAACAGGCGTTCGGCGGCCTGGGTGAAACTGCCGTGTACGGCCACCGCATGGAAGGCCTTGAGCTGGGCGTGGGACACCGACATCGCTGATCCTCCTACAAGCTGGGCTTATATTTGAAATACGATAAATCGATTTTACCTATTAGTCAGCCATTGCTTTGATACGCGTCAACCGCCGTAGGTTGAGTCCTACAACCACGGCGGCCATGGGACCTGGGACACAGGTCTCATCTGACCAATGCCGCCGTGTCCACGGCCCGGCATTGCAGTGCTCAACCATAAAAAGAACAGGCATTTGCTTCTCGATTCTGCCGGCACACTCACCTGAGGTCAGAACCACCATGAATATCCCAATGGGTAGCATCAAGCGTTGGCGCGTGCAGATTTTCGCCATCACCTGGCTCGCGTACGCGGCGTTCTATTTCACTCGCAAAGCGTTTTCCGTGGCCAAGCTGGGGATCGTCGACGACCCGAGTTTCCCCCTCGATAAAATGATGATGGCCAACCTGGATGGCATTTACCTGGCGGCCTATGCGGTCGGGCAGTTCACCTGGGGCATGTTGGCCGACCGCTTCGGACCGCGGGTGGTGGTGCTCGGTGGCTTGCTGATTTCCGCTGCCGCCGCGCTGGTGATGGGCACCGTTGCGACCTTGCCGATCTTTGTCACCTGCATGCTGATCCAGGGGCTGGCGCAGTCCACCGGCTGGTCGGGGCTGTGCAAGAACCTTGGCAGTTTCTTCCCGGCGCAGCAGCGTGGGCGGGTGCTCGGGCTGTGGAGTTCGTGCTACGCGTTCGGCGGCCTGGTGGCCTCGCCCTTTGCCGGGTGGTGGGCCTACACGTTGATCGGCACGTGGCACGCGGCGTTTATCTCGAGTGCGGCGGTGGTGGGGGTGGTGGCGCTGTTGTTCTTCATCTTCCAGCGCAACACGCCCGAAGATGTCGGCTTGCCGGCGGTCGAACCCGAGCCGGTGATGACCGCCGAGGAAAGGGCGGCCGCAAAACGCATCAGCGTGTTGGAGCCACTGCGCGCGATCCTGCGCAACCGCACGGTGCTGACCTTGGGCCTGGCGTATTTCCTGCTGAAACCGGCGCGTTACGCGATCCTGTTGTGGGGGCCGGTGATCGTCTACGAGCAGATGCCCTCGGTGGGCAAGGTCGGCGCGGCGATTGTGCCGACCGCCTTTGAACTGGCCGGGTTGCTTGGGCCGATTCTGATCGGGCTGGCGTCCGACAAGCTCTTCGGCGCGCGGCGCATGCCCGCCTGTGTGCTCAGTCTGCTGGCGCTGACCGTGGCCCTCGCGTTGTTCATGGGCGCGCTTCACACCGGCAGTGTGATGCTGGTGATGGCCTTGCTGTTTGTCATGGGCCTGACCCTGTACGGGCCGGACTCGATGATCAGCAGCACCGCCGCCATCGACTTCGGCACCGCCAAGGCCGGCGCCACGGCGGCAGGCTTTGTCAACGGTTGCGGCTCGGTGGGCGCGGTGCTCGGCGGCTTGCTGCCGGGCTACTTCGACACGGTCACGGTGTTCATCGTGTTTGCCGGCGCCGCGCTGTTTTCTTCGCTGGTGTTGATGCCCTATTGGAACGCCAGGCCGGCGGTGCTGGCCGAGGTCGGCGATTTTGTGCCGGACCGCAACGTCGCGATCAAACCCTTGCGCACCTGACAGGCTGGCCGGTTTTTTGGTGGATTAGAGTGTTTTTGCGCTATAAACTCTGCCCCCAAAGCGCCGGCCAGTAGACGTTTCGGCGCGATGGACGAAAAGAGAGTGAGTCATGGGCGCACAGTGGAAAGTCAAACATAAAGAAGCGGCAGCCAATGCCAAGGGCAAAATCTTCGGCAAGCTGGTGAAAGAAATCACCATCGCCGCCCGCAACGGCGCCGACACCGCGACCAACGCCCACCTGCGTCTGGTGGTGGAGCAGGCCAAAAAAGCCTCGATGCCCAAGGAAACCCTGGACCGCGCCATCAAGAAGGGCGCCGGTCTGCTCGGCGAAACCGTGCAGTACCACCGCGTGACCTACGAAGGGTTTGCCCCGCACCAGGTGCCGTTGATCGTCGAGTGCGTGACCGACAACATCAACCGTACCGTGGCGGAAATCCGCGTGGCCTTTCGCAAGGGTCAACTGGGGGCTTCCGGCTCCGTGGCCTGGGACTTCAACCACGTCGGCCTGATCGAAGCTTCGCCGGACAGCCCTGACGCTGACCCGGAAATGGCCGCGATTGAAGCCGGCGCACAGGATTTCGAAGACGGCGAGGAAGAGGGCACCACCCTGTTCATCACCGAGACCACCGACCTCGACGCCGTGCAGAAAGCGCTGCCGGAGCAGGGCTTCACCGTGTTGTCGGCCAAGCTGGGCTATATCTCCAAGAACCCGGTGACGGGTTTGAGCGATGAGCAGATGGCCGAAGTCGAAGCCTTCCTCGAAGGCCTGGACAACCATGACGACGTGCAGGATATGTTCGTTGGCCTGGCGGGCTGATACAGCGTGTTGAACCCCTCCCTGTAGGAGTCCGGCTTGGCCGGCAATTGCGGGTTTGTATGGGCCGACCCCGCCAACCCGGCGACGT
>NZ_JASCPP010000041.1:0-51094 GCF_029959745.1 Pseudomonas sp. PS01298
AAATCCCCCCCAACCCCCCGCAACCATTACCCCCCAACCCCAATGGCATGCCCGTTGCACACATCCCCTCAATCAGGTCCACGCACCTTGCACGACTGAAATCAGGAGCACCCATGAGCACTGAATTTTTCTGGCGCCTGCCATTGGGCACCGACGGCCCGCAGCTGACCACCGACAAGCACAACCGGGGCAACCCGGACTACCGCCCCGGCCATATCGCCCCCGGCCGCCTGCCGAATGGCGAGCCCGATGACTTCACCTACATCGACTACATCGCCCAGGTGGCCAAGGCCGCCGAACTCGCAGGCTTCGAAGGCGCACTGCTACCCACCGGCCCCGAGCCGTGGATTGCCGCCGCGGCACTCGCGCGGGAAACCCGGCGCATCAAGTTCCTGATCGCCTTCCAGGCCACCTGGACCCTGCCCGCCTATGCCGCGCAGCAAGCCGCGATCCTGCAGAACCTCAGCCGTGGTCGCCTGGAGTGGAACATCATCACCGGCGGCAACCCGGCCAGCCAACGCGCCAACGGCGACTTTCTCGAACATGACCTGCGCTACAAGCGCACCGGCGAGTTCCTCGACATCATCCAGGGCCTCTGGGAAAACCAGAAATTCTCCTATGACGGCGATATCTACCAACTGGAAAACGGCTCGCTGCCCGCCGGCCTGCACAACGAACGCAAGCCGGGGGTGTATTTCTCGGGGTTCTCCGAAGCCGCGCTGGGTGTGGCCGCCCGACATGCCGACGTCTACCTGAACTGGGCCGAGCCGATCGACAAGCTCAAGCCGCACATCGACCGGGTGCGCGAACTGGCCGATAAACAGGGGCGTACCGTGCGTTTCGGACTGCGTGTCGACCTGTTCGCCCGCGAAACCGAAGAGTTGGCCTGGAAGGACCTGCGCCGCCAGTTCGACAAGCTCGATGGCAAGACCAGTGCCGTGGCCAAGGGCTTTACCAGCGGCTCGGACTCGGTCGGTGCCGCCCGGCAAACCGCCTACCACCAGAACGTCGACCGCTTTGATGACCTGATCATCGGTCCCAACCTCTGGGCCGGTTTTGCCAAGGCCAAGCCGGGCCCGACCGTGGGCCTGGTGGGCAGCCACGAAAACATCGCCGAGCGCCTGGTGGAATACCGCGACGCCGGTTTCTCGACCTTTATCCTCGCCGGCAATCCGCACCTGGAAGAGGCCCTGCGCATTGGCCAGGAAGTCTTGCCGCTGGTGCACCAACGCCCGGCCGTCCAACCTTTGAAAGCCAGCGCCTGAACGCTGGGGGAGCCCCTTTGATGACGCAACCTCTCGACACCCTGTGGTACACCCGTTGTCCTGTGCCGACCGGCCTGGGCATTGCCGTGCAAAAAGGCTGGCTGCAAGACACTGTCGGTGCCCTCGGCACCGAGGTGCAGTCGCTGCGCGAGTCGAATGACAAGGCCGTGCGCGAGTCGCACTTCGACCACACCCTGCAGAATTCCGTGCGCCACGGTGGCAATATCCCGGCAATCTGGGCCCGCGCCCAAGGCCGTGAAACCCGTGTGATCGGCCTGTCCTGGGCGGACGAAGTGCAATTGATCCTGACCCGCCAGGACAGCGGCATCAAGACCGTCAAGGACCTCAAGGGTCGTACCTTCGGCCTGCCGGACTGGGTCGGCGCGCAGATCGACTTTACCCGCGCCCAGGCCCTGCGTGGCCTGGAAAACGCCCTGTCGCTGGAAGGCCTGAAGGTCGGCGACGTCAAGCTGAAGAACTTTCAATACGGCGGCACCTTCAGCGACAGCGCAGTGCGCAACGTGGCCGGCACACCGGTGACTGCGCAGACGACTGGACGCAACCTGGAGCTGATCGGCCTGCTGCGCGGCGAAGTCGACGCGATCTTCCTCAAAGGCGCCAGCGCGGCGCAGCACGCGCATGATTTCGGCCTGCACACGGTGATCGACACCGGCGCTCACCCCGACCCGCTGATCCGCAGCAACAATGGCACCCCGCGCACCCTGGCGGTCGACCTGAACCTGCTGGACCAGCATTTTGACGTGGCCACCGGCATCCTCGACTCCGTGCTGCGTGCCGAGCAGTGGGCGCACACCCACCCGGAAGACACCCGGCGCTACCTCGCGCGGGAAACCAACAGCAGCGAATACTGGGTGACCGCCGCCTATGGCGACGATGCCCACCTGCGCCTGCGTACCGGGCTGGATGAACAAGCCATTGCAGCCTTGCAGGACTTCACTCACTTCCTGCACCGGTGGCGCTTTATCCCGCAAAGCTTCGATGTGCGCGAATGGATTGACGCGCGGCCGTTGCAGGCGCTGCTCCAAGGCAACACCGCACTCGCCGGCTAACCCCTGTAGGAGCCGGCTCGCCGGCGATAGCGTGTTTGCGGACGCCATCGCCACCCAGCCAGGCGCCCACAGAAGACTTCATGGATTGGAACGAAGAATTTTATGAGCAAACCACTCGATACTCTCTGGTACACCCATAGCCCGGTGCCCACCGGGCTCGGCATTGCGGTGCAGTCCGGGCGACTCGCCGAAGCCTTCCTGCCCTATGGCACCAATATCCAATCGCTGCGCGAGTCCACCGAGCGCGAAGTGCGTGAAGCGCACTATGACCATCACCTGCAGAATTCGGTGCGCCACGGCGGCAATATCCCGGCGATCTGGGCCTATGCCAGCGGCGTCGAAACCCGCGTGCTGGGGCTGTCGTGGAGTGATGAAGTGCAGTTGATCCTGACCACCGCCGAAAGCGGCGTGAAGAGCGTGCGCGACCTGAAGAACCGGCGCTTCGGCCTGCCGAAATGGGCCAACGTGCAAATCGACTTCACCCGTGCCCAGGCGCTGCGCGGGCTGGAAAATGCGCTCAAGCTCGAAGGCCTGGAGGTCTCGGATGTGGAGCTGGTGGACTACCCCTACGGCGGCACCTACAGCGACAACCAGACCTCCTACGTCTATGGGCCGGAAGTCAGCCTGGGCGTCAGCCGTTTCAGCCGGCGCAACAACGAGCTGATCGGCCTGCTGCGCGGCGACATCGACGCGATCTTCCTCAAGGGCGCGCATGCCGTGCATCTGGCCAACGAGTTCGGCCTGCATGTGGTGGTCGACACCGGTTCGCACCCGGACCCGCTGATCCGCTCCAACAACGGCACGCCCCGCACGCTTACGGTGGATATCCACCTGCTGCAGGAACACTTCGATGCCAGCGTGAAGATCGTCGACACGGTGTTGCGCACCGAGCAGTGGGCCTGGGCCAACCCGGACGAAACCCGGCGCTTTCTCGCCAAGGAACTCAATACCAGCGAGTACTGGGTCACGGCGGCGTATGGCGAGGACGCGCATCGGCGTCTGCGCACGACCCTCGACTCCCGCTCGATTGAAGCACTGCAGGACTTCACCGATTTCCTGTTCCGCTGGAACTTCATCCCACGCCGTTTTGATGTGCGCGATTGGATCGATTTCAGCGTGCTGGAAAAAGTCATCGGTTCCACCTCTCGCGTCGCCGTGTAACCCTCGCACCGGCGATGGCGATCTCGATGACGCCATCGCCGAGCTGCGACGATTCGACAAGCCGGGCTTCCACAAATCCGCTGAAACCAGGGCCAATTGTGTTGTCCTGGCAACACCTCTCCTGCTGCTCCAGCAGCACCCGCCAAGCACTTTCTGCTGATTGTTCCACAGGCCTGTCCCGAGGACTTTTTTCGCCTGCCTATTTCCACCAAAATATGTTTTTTTAGTGTTTAGATTCAACATCTTATGCGCTTGTATCAACACTGAAATCCTCTTGGCACGATCTCTGCTCTACCCCCTTCAAGGACACTTTTCCGGGGGAGACTGCAATGCATAAAATCAATCCAATCACCAAGGGCTTATGGCTGGCTTTACTGGTCGCCGGTGGCGCGCACGCCGCTGAAGAAGACACCACTAAAACCGAGCCGTCACTCAAGACCGTCACCGTCACCGCACAGCACCGCGAGGAAACCCTGCAAGAGGTTCCGGTGGCCGTGTCGGCGGTCCAGGGCACCACCCTGGTCGCCGACGGCGTACGCAATATGGGCGACATCACCACCTTCATTCCCAACGCCTCGGCGAAGAACCCGGACGGTGACGGGCGGCCGCGCTGGTACATCCGCGGGCTGGGCACCGGCGATACCGGCGCAGCGACCGTCTACCCGGTGGGCATCTATGCCGATGACGTCTACCTGAACGCGCCGATTGCCGGCGGCGGGCCGCTCTGGGACCTGGAGCGCATCGAGATCCTGCGCGGACCACAGGGCACGTTGTACGGCAAGAACACCACCGCGGGTGCGGTGAACATCATCTCCAAGAAGCCGACCTTCGACACCGACGGGTTCGGCACTATCGGCTTTGGCAGCAAGAACGAACGCATCCTCAGTGGCGCCCTGGGCGGTGCCCTGGTGGATGAAAAACTCGCCGCGCGGATCTCGCTGTACTCCGAGGAACGCGACGGTTTCCAGAAGAACCTGGTGGACGATCACACCTACGGCGACGTGAATAAAAAGGCCGTGCGCCTGCAATTCTTCGCCCAGCTCAATGATGACCTCGACGCGTTGTGGAAGATCCACGCCCGCGAGTTCAAGGGCGATGGTGCCAACGGTGCGCTGACCCTGGGCCGTTACTACAACGTCGGCTACCAGCGCCCTCTGGGGCGCAATATCGCGCTGAACGTGAAGGACGATTCCAAGCTCGACCACGACGGCACCTCGCTGACGCTCAACTGGCACCTGGGCGACTACACGCTGACGTCGATCACGGCCTACGACTACATTCGCGGCCAGTCCAGCAGCGACGCCGACTACACCCCGTACGAGGTCAACGGCACGTCCACCGCCGACAACAAATACACCCAGTATTCACAGGAAATCCGCCTGGCCTCGCCCCAGCAGGAAACCCTGCGCTGGCTGGCCGGCGCCCATTACTTCCACGAAGACCTCGACAGCAGCGCCGGGCGGTTTATCCAGCCTGGCCCGACACCGAACGGCACCGGCTCCAACCAGATCAACGGCGCCACGGACTTTCGTGACCTGAGCTATGACCACAAGACCGACAGCTACGCGCTGTTCGGCAACCTGACCTACGATTTCACCGACAACTTCAGCGTGACCGGTGGCCTGCGCTGGACCCAGGAAAAGAAAGACATCGACCTCAACCTCGCGCAGCTGACCCGCGCCACCGCCAACGGCCCGCTGATCCCGCTGGCCGCTGCCGGCAGCAACGGCAATCGCCAGGAAAACAAGACCTGGGAGGCCTGGACCTACGACCTGACCCCGGAATACCGCATCAACGACAACGTGCGGGTGTTCTTGCGCTATGCCCACGGCTTCCGGTCCGGCGGCTTCAACACCGGGCTGTCGACCAGCCTGTCGCAGTTGACCACGGTGGACCCGGAACAACTCGACGCGTATGAATTCGGCGTCAAGTCCGAGTGGTTCAACCACCGCCTCACGGCCAACGCGAACATCTTCTACTACGACTACTCGGACATTCAGGTCAACCTGCTGACGGTCAACAACGGCGTGCTGACCACGGCGCTGACCAACGGCGCCAAGGGCAAGGTCAAGGGCGCCGAGCTGGAACTCGAAGGCCAGCCGACCGACTACCTGCACCTGCGCGCGGCGGTGTCGTTCCTCGATACCGAGTACACCGACTTCAAGAACACCAACCCGACCACGGGCGCGGTCACCGGCGACTACAGCGGCAACAGCTTCGTGCGTTCACCGCGCAACGTGGTATCGCTGGGTGGCGACTACACCTTCCCGCTGGAGATCGGCGGCAAGCTGGTGGCCGGTGCCGACGTGAGTTTTCGTGACAAGGAATACTTTCTCGCCGACCGCCAGAGCAGCGCCGACAAGGACTTGAGCCAAGCGCACTACACCTTGGCCAACAGCCGCCTGACCTGGTACAGCGCGGATGAAAAACTCAGCGTCACCGGGTTCGTGAACAACCTCACCGATCGCCGCTACCAAGTGCATGGCCGGCCCAACGGTGGCCTCGGCCAATACGTGATCACCTATGGCGACCCGCGCACCGTGGGCCTGAGCGTGACCAGCCGCTTCTAAGCCAGAGGCTGGGGGGGTATTTATCCGCCTAGCAGGATCAATGTGGGAACTGGCTTGCCAGCGCCCACAACTGGCCCCCATTGCTTGAGCCACGACACCCGGCCCGCCATCGCCACTATCCAGTCATTCTATTGTTGAAAGGACCACTTCCATGTTCCAACGTACTCCGTTGGCCGGCGCCATCGCGCTGGTCATGGGCAGCCTTGCCCTGCCCGTCGTCGCGGCAGACGAGACCCAACCGACCGCAAAAAACGATCACCTCGACACCGTGGTGGTTCTCGGCACCCGGCGCAGCGACCTGACCGCCCTGCAAAGCGCGGCACCGGTGGACGTGCTCTCCGGCGAGCAATTGCAACAGACCGGCGCCACCGATTTGTCCGGTGCCCTCACCGCCCTGTCGCCATCGTTCAACTTCCCACAGTCGCCGCAGGGCGCCTTCGCCGGTTCCATCGCCCAAGGCGCCTCGTTGCGTGGCCTGGCCTCGGACCAGGTGCTGGTGCTGGTCAATGGCAAGCGCCGCCACAGCAGCGCCAACATCACCCGCCAGAGCCTGGTGAACGGGCGTGGCGCAGCGGCGGTGGATTTGAGCCTGATCCCACTGAGCGCGATCCAGCGCGTCGAGATCCTGCGCGACGGCGCCGCCGCTCAGTACGGCTCGGATGCAATCGCCGGGGTGATCAATATTGTGCTCAAGGAAAACGATGACGGCGGCAACCTCGGCTACCGCTTCGGCGGCTACGACAAGGGCGACGGCATCCAGCGCAAGCTCAGCGGCTGGAAGGGTTTCGCGTTGCCCAACGACGGTTTCCTGACCCTGAGTTTCGACGCCGGCAGCCAAGACCCGGCCAGCGATACCAACCCCGACAACCGGATCTTTTACCCCGGCGACACCAGCGTCAACACGCCCCGCGAGCAGAACAACCGCTACCGCACCTGGCGCTGGGGCGCGGGCAATGTCTCGGACCAGTACAATGTTGTCGCCAACAGCGAGATCGGCGTCGGCGAGGGCCTGACCGCCTATGGCTTTGCCACCTATGCCCACAAGAACACCGACGCCGAAGGCTTCTTCGACCCGCCGACCACCCTGCGCAACAACTACGGCAGCACCGCGTTGCAGCGTTACCCGGACGGTCGCTTGCCGATCACCCGCTACAGCCTGGAAGACTACGCGGTCACCGGCGGCCTGCGCTTCGAGAACGACCAACTGGGCAAGTTCGACCTGGCCCTGAACCATGGCAACAACACACTCGAGTCCGCTGACCGCAATGCGATCAACCCCAGCTATGGGGTGAACAGCCCGTCGTCGATCTACACCGGCAAGCGCGAAAACGACCAGACCAACCTGACCCTGGACTGGGTGCGCGACTTCCCCACCGACCTGCTGTTCAAGCCGCTGACCCTGTCGGCGGGCCTGGCCTGGCGCAAGGAAAACTACCAGTTGAGCGCGGGCGAAGCCGCCGGCTGGCAGAACGGGCCGCTGTTCAACACCATCGACCCGATCACCGGGCGGCGCATTCCGGGCTATTACTCGGGCATCACCCAGGTCGATGCGGCCTCGCTGGACCGCAAGGTGCTCGGTGCCTACATCGACGTCGAAGGCCAGATCACCGAGAAATTCCAGGCCGGCGTGGCGGTGCGCACCGAGCACTATTCGGACTTTGGCGACACCACCAACGGCAAGCTGTCGCTGCGCTATGACTTCACCCCACAGATCGCCGCCCGGGCCACCGCCAGTACCGGCTACCGCGCGCCGTCGCTGGTGCAGAGCGGCATGTCCTCATTCAGCGTGCAGGTGGTGGAGCAACCGCCGGGCAGCGGCAACTACGTCGAGGTGCAGCAACGCACCCTGCGTGCCAATAGCCCGGAGGCCCAGGCACTCGGCGGCAAGGCGCTCAAGCCCGAGGAGTCGACCAACTACTCCCTGGGCCTGGTGTGGCGCCCACTGGAAAATGCCTCGGTGACGGTGGACGCCTACCGGATCAACATCAATAACCGCATCACCCTCTCCGACCAATTGCCCGCCAGCGTGGTCTCGCCGATCTTCGCCGGCACGCCCTACGCGAATATCCAGAGCGCGGCGTTCTACACCAACGTGGCCGACACCCGCACCGACGGCGTCGAGTTGACCGGCAACTACCAGTGGGACCTGCAGCAATGGGGCCGCCTGAACCTGAGCAGTGGTTTTGCGCAGAACAACACCACCATCACCGGCTTGCGCGACGTCGGCAATATCAAGGGCTCGCAAATCATCGGGCGCAATACCCAGGGCCTGATCGAAGATGGCACCCCGCAAAACAAGCTGACCCTGAGCGCCAACTGGCTGTATGAAAACTGGGGGCTGACCATTGCCCAGCGCCGCTACGGCGAGTGGAAAAGCCTCAACGCCACCAACCCCAACCTCGACCAGACCTACAGCCCGCAATGGGTGACTGACCTGGACCTGTCCTACACCTTCCACAAGGGCGTGAAGGTCTCGGTGGGCGCGATCAACCTGTTCGACTCGCACCCGGACAAGGCTGACGGCGCGCAGCTGTATGGCGTGCCCAAGTACTCGATCACCAGCCCGGAAGGCGCGCAGGGTGCGTTCTACTACACCAGTGTGAGCTACGACTTCTGAGAAGACTGCTGAGTGGGTGCTGCTCCAGCAGCACCCGATCACCATTTCCCAGCGACCTCCCCCTGTAGGAGCCCGGCTTGCCGGCGATGATGTCCTGCGCAAATGCGCACACCTGAAGGGCCCATCGCCGCCAAGCCAGCACCTACTGGGAGATTCAGTGATGTGGCACATGTCTTGCGATAGCTGCTGGGTATTCAGCTGAATTAAGACTTGCCATGCGCCTGCTTCGATACCTCACCTGGCTTATCTCACCCGTGGCCCTGCTGGCCGTCTGGACGCTGGTGGCCCACCTCGGGATTTTCCCGCGCAACCTGCTGGTACCGCCCGCCCAGGTGCTGCAGACCTTCGAAGACCTGCTGGCCAGTGGCGAGCTGCTCGAACACCTCGGCAACAGTCTGTCGCGCCTGGGCCTCGGCTTTGGCATCGGCTCGCTGTGCGGGTTGGCCTTCGGCGTGCTGATGGCGCTGTCGAAAAACGTCGAGGCGTATTGCGGCCCGCTGTTTCATACCCTGCGCCAGATCCCCAGCATCGCCTTGATCCCGATGTTCGTGCTGCTGTTCGGCATCGACGAAACCTTCAAGATCATCATCGTCGCCAAGACCGCGTTCTTCCCGGTGGCACTGGCCGCTGGCGAAGGTGTACGGGGCATCCCGCGCAGCTATTTCGAAGTGGCGGACGTGTATCGCCTGCGCTGGCCGACTTTTGTGCGCCTGGTGGCCCTGCCCGCTGCGGCGCCGCCGATCATCACCGGCTTTCGCATCAGCCTGACCCGCGCCTGGGTGGTGCTGGTGGCCACTGAATTGCTGGCCGCCGACAGTGGCCTGGGCCAGATGATCGAGATGGCGCGGCAGATGCTGCGCATCGACGTGGTGATGGTCGGCGTGGTGGTCACCGGAGTGATCGGTTTTACCCTCGACTATGCCTTTCGCCGCATCGAACAACGCCTGTTCCGCTGGCAAACCCGCTAGGAGTTCCGATGCTGCCTGTATTGAAAAAAGCCCGTGGGCTGTTGCTGCCGCTGCTGCTGATCCTCGCCTGGGAATATGCCTCTCGCCAGGACGCCGCCGGCGCGTATGCGTTCGTGCCATTGTCGGCAATTGGCTCGGCGTTGCTGGAGATGCTTGGCAACGGCGAACTGCTGGTCAACCTGCTGGCGAGCCTGGCGCGCACCAGCAGTGGCCTGGCCCTGGGCATTCTGTTCGGGGTGACGCTGGGGGTGCTGATGGCGCTGTCCAGCGTGGCCAACCGCTTGATCGGCCCGTTGTTCCATGCGATTCGCCAGGTGCCGATGCTCGGCTGGATCCCGCTGATTGCCATGTGGTTCGGCAATGGCGAGTTCTCCAAAGTGCTGATCGTCAGCCTGGCGGCGTTTTACCCGATGGTACTCAACACTTACCAGGGCTTCAGCCACGTCGAGCGCCGCTACCGCGAAGTCGGCCAGGTGCTGGTCCTCACCCCGCTGCAGCAATTTACCCAGGTGCTGTTGCCGGCAGCCTTGCCGAGCATCGCCACCGGTGTCCTGCATGCGCTGGCGTTTGCCTGGGTAACGGCGATCGGCAGTGAGCTGTTCCTGTCCTCGGGTGCCGGCCTGGGCAACCTGATGATGAACGCCGAGGCCGGCTCGCGCATGGAAGTCATCGTGCTCAGCGTGCTGTGCATCGGCTTGCTCGGCTACCTGATGACCCTGTTGTTCACCCTGCTGAGCCGCCACCTGCTGCGCTGGCGCAACCTCCGTTGAAAGGCCTCGATATGAATGCAATCGCCCACGCTTCCCTTCATCAACACGTGCAGACCGGCGCCCTGCAGATTCGCGGCTTGAACAAAGCCTATCGAATCGAAGGCCGCGCCTTGCCGGTGCTGCAGGACATCCACCTCGACGTACGCCCGGGTGAATTCGTCAGCATCGTCGGCGCCAGCGGCTGCGGCAAATCCACCTTGCTGCGCCTGATCGTCGGGCTGGAAGCCGAATACGAAGGTGACATCCTGCTCGACGGTAAACGCATCGCGTCCACCAGCCTGGAGCGCGGCATCGTGTTCCAGGACCACCGACTGTTCCCGTGGATGACCGTCAGCCAGAACATCGCCCTGGCGCTGAAAAACCACGCGCTGCCCGCGGCCGAAAAAGATCGCCAGGTCGCCGAACATATCGCCCTGGTCAACCTCAGCGGCTTTGAAAATGCCTACCCGCACCAGCTTTCGGGCGGCATGGCCCAGCGCGCGGCCATTGCCCGGGCGTTGATCAACAAGCCCAAGGTGTTGCTGCTGGACGAGCCCCTCGGCGCCCTCGATGCCCTGACCCGCGTGCACCTGCAGCGTGAATTGCAACGCATCTGGGTACAGCAGCGTTGCACGGTGATCATGGTCACCCACGACATCGAAGAAGCGCTGTACCTGGGCGACCGGGTGATCGTGATGGATGCCCATCCGGGGCGGATCAAGCATGAAATCCAGGTCGACCTGCCGCACCCGCGCGACCGCGCCTCGCCGGTGTTGCAGGGCTACAAGGAGCAGTTGCTGGAAGAATTGGTCGGGCACTGAAGACCGCGGCAACGGAAGACTTTACATTTTGTATAGTTCTGGATATTTTATCCAGACAACAAATGCAGTCCACCCGTGCTCGGTTCATTTTCAGAGGTCCTTTCCATGCAATCGTCTTCTTACCATGACGTGATCAACGCCGCCGAACGCCTGGAGGGCTTTGCCAACCGCACACCGGTGTTCACCTCGCGCACGTTGGATGCCGAGGTAGGCGCCCAGGTGTTCATCAAGTGCGAAAACCTGCAACGCACCGGCTCCTTCAAGTTTCGCGGGGCATTCAATGCGCTTTCGCGCTTTGATGAGCAGCAGCGCCAGGCCGGAGTGGTGGCGTTTTCCTCCGGCAATCATGCCCAGGGCATCGCCTTGGCCGCGCGTCTGTTGCAGATGCCGGCAACCATCGTAATGCCCACCGACGCCCCTGCCGCCAAGGTCGCCGCCACGCGGGAATACGGCGCCACCGTGGTGTTTTACGACCGCATCAGCGAAGACCGTGAACAGATCGGCCGCACCCTGGCCGAGCAGCACGGCATGACCCTGATCCCCTCCTACGATCACCCGGACGTGCTGGCCGGCCAGGGCACCGCCGCCAAGGAGCTGCTGGAATTTACCGGCCCACTGGACGTCCTGTTTGTCGGCCTCGGCGGTGGCGGCATGCTCTCCGGGACAGCGCTGGCCACCCGCGCGCTGTCGCCCGATTGCCTGTTGTACGGGGTCGAGCCCGAAGCCGGGAATGACGGCCAGCGCTCGTTTCAGACCGGCAGCATCGTGCATATCGATACCCCCGCGACCATTGCCGATGGCGCCCAGACCCAGCACCTGGGCAACTACACCTTCCCGATCATCCGCGAGCACGTCACCGATATCCTCACCGTCTCGGATGCCGAGTTGGCAGCCTCGATGAGGTTCTTCATGCAGCGCATGAAAATGGTCGTGGAGCCTACTGGCTGCCTGGGACTCGCGGCGTTGCGCAAGCTCAAGGAGCAGTTCCGCGGCCAGCGCGTAGGGGTCATCGTCACCGGCGGCAACGTCGATATCGAGAAGTACGCAGGCCTGCTCCAGGGCTGAGCCTTCCAACAAAAAAAATACTCAACACCGATTGTGGCGAGCGCGCTGGCCACACGGGTTCCTGCTGCCTGCAATTTCTGCCGCCGATAAAAACGCCCCGGGTATTTCCCGGGGCATAACAACAAGAGGTGCTTATGAAAAACCGTTACCTGGCCCGGGCCATCGTGATTGCGATCCTCCTTGGCGTGCTGGTGGGCGCCGTGCTGCACGCCCAATTGGACGCCGAAGCAGCCAAGGCCATCGCAGGCTACTTGAGCATGGTCACCGATGTATTTTTACGCTTGATCAAGATGGTTATTGCGCCGCTGGTGCTGGCGACTCTGATCGGCGGGGTGGCGAGCATGGCCGACAGTGGTTCCATCGGCCGTGTCGGGTTCAAGGCGATGGCCTGGTTCCTGATCGCGTCGGTGGTGTCGCTGTTGATCGGCCTGGTGCTGGCCAACGTGTTCCAGCCCGGCGCGGGCCTCGGCCTCAGCGTAGCCACCAACGGCAGCAGCGGTTTGAATACCGCCACGTTGAACCTGTCGGGCTTTTTGTCCCATGTGTTCCCGCGCAGCATCGTCGAGGCCATGGGCAACAATGAGGTGCTGCAGATCGTCGTGTTTTCGCTGTTCTTCGGTGCCGCCCTGGCATTCGTCAAGGGCCAGACGAAATCGCCGATCCTGCAGGTGCTCGAAGAGCTGACCCAGGTCATGTTCCGCATCACCGAGTACGTGATGGTCATCGCGCCGCTGGCGGTATTTGCCGCGATTGCCGCCACCATCAGCCTGTACGGCCTGGGCATGGTAGTCAGCTTTGGCAAGTTGATCGCACAGTTCTACTTAGGCCTGGCGGTGCTCTGGCTGGTGATCGGCGGTGTGGGTTTCCTGGCGCTGGGCACACGGTTCAAGCACCTGCTGAAGTTGCTGCGCAGCCCGGTGTTGCTGGCGTTCTCCACGGCCAGCAGTGAAGCCGCCTACCCCAAGACCATCGCCGCACTGGACAGCTTCGGCTCGCCCAAGCGTATCAACAGCTTCGTGCTGCCCCTGGGCTACTCGTTCAACCTCGACGGTTCGATGATGTATCAGGCGTTTATCGTGATGTTCATCGCCCAGGCGTATGGCATCGAGATGAGCTTTGGCCACCAGGTGATGATCCTGCTGACCCTGCTGGTGATCAGCAAAGGCACCGCCGGCGTCGCACGCGGCTCACTGGTGGTACTCGCCGCCGGCCTGCCGATGGTGGGCCTGCCGGAAGCCGGCTTGCTGCTGATCCTGGCGGTGGACCCGATCCTGGACATGGGCCGCACCGCCACCAACGTCTTTGGTTGCGGCGTGGCCACGGCGGTGATCGGCAACAGCGCAACCGATGAACAATCCGCTCCTCTTCCTTCCCCTGTGTGAGAACTGCCGACCATGAAGATCCACTATACGCCCACTGCATCGGCCCCTGCCGGGCACTACTCGCAGGCCGTGAGCCATCTGGGTTCGCTGTATATCTCCGGCCAATTGCCGGTGAGCCCGGACGGACAGCACAACACGCAGGCGCCGTTTGCACGCCAGGCGCAAGTCGCCCTGGAGAATCTATTGGCGATCCTGCGGGCGGCCGGTGGCGTGCCCGAGGACCTGGTGAAAGTCACGGTGTATGTGGTGGGCGTGAAGCACTGGCCGGCGTTCGACGCCTTGTACGCCGCCGCCCTGGGGGATCACCGTCCTGCCCGTGCGGTGGTACCGGTGCCGGAACTGCACCACGGCTACTTGATTGAAATCGAAGCCGTGGCGCGCTCGGCGTAGTTCATTTGGCGTAGGTGTAGACCGCCGCCCGCGAAACACCCAGATGCGAGGCAACCGTTTCCATGGCCCGTCGAATGTCCATCACGCCGGCGTCTTTCAGCTCTTGCATCAGCAAGCGCCGATCGGCGGCCTTGAGCGCGCGCGGCGTGGTGGCCAGGCGTGCGGCGAACTGGTCGATGCGGGCGCGTATGGCATCGGCACCAGAGGGGTCGAGGGACTCGGCAGGCCGGTCGCCGCTGACCGAGCCGAATTGCTCCAGCATGCCCTGCAAGCCACGGAACAACGAGAGGTCGACGTTCATGCACAAGGCCGCCACGTATTTGCCGGTGGAGTCTTTGATACCGATGGACGTGCTCTTGACCTGACGACCGTCGCTGAACTGGTTCTGGTAGTTGGCAATCACCTGCGGGTATTCGGGATCGGCAATCCTCGCCAACCCCAGCTCCGTCGCCGGGTCCCCCGGCTGTCGCCCGGAAAGGTTGTTGTGGATGGCCATGATTGCGTGCTGCGGGTCGCGCAGGTCGTGCAGCACGACCTCGCAAAACGGGCTGAAGGTCTTGCTCAGGCCTTCGGCAATCTGTTCGAGCTGGCTGATCAAGGCCACTTGTTCGGGAGTGTGTTTTTTCATTCAGACAACATATCCAGTACTGGATAGACCGTCAATTTACCTTTTGGAGTGTGACCCATGGATACCCCGACCGCCTTGCTGGATGTGACCCGCATGCAGCGCAATATCCAACGTATGCAGGGGCGCGCCAGCACCTTGGGCGTGCAGTTGCGGCCGCATGTCAAAACCCACAAATGTGCTGAAGTGGTGGCCGCGCAAATCGCCGCCGGGGCCACCGGCATTACGGTATCGACCTTGAAGGAAGCCGAGTATTTTTTCGCCCAAGGCATCCGCGACATTCTCTACGCGGTGGCCATGGCACCGCACAAACTGCCCCAGGCGTTGGCGTTGCGCCGCGAGGGGTGCGCGCTGACGTTGATCACCGACAGCCTCGCCGGCTCCAAGGCCATCGTTGATTTCGGCCGGCTACACGCCGAGACCTTTGCGGTGATGATCGAGATCGATTGCGACGGCCACCGCTCCGGGGTTAAACCGCAGGACCCGCGCCTGCTGGAGATTGCCCGCCTGCTCGGTACCAGCCTGGCCGGCGTACTCACCCATGCCGGCGAAAGCTACGGCCTGGACACGCCGCAAGCCTTGCAGGCGATCGCCGAACTGGAGCGCGCACGCTGCGTTGCGGCGGCCGAACGTATTCGTGCGGCCGGGATGCCGTGTGCGCAGGTCAGTGTCGGCTCAACCCCTACGGCGCTGTCGGCCGTCAGCCTGGAGGGCGTGACCGAACTGCGCGCCGGGGTCTACGCGTTCTTTGACTTGGTGATGCACAACATCGGCGTATGCCACCTCGATGAGCTGGCCCTGAGCGTGCTGACCACCGTGATCGGCCACCAGCCGGAAAAAGGCTGGATCATTACCGACGCTGGCTGGATGGCCATGAGCCGCGATCGCGGCACCCAGGCGCAGAAGCGGGATTTCGGCTACGGCCAGGTGTGTACCGAAACCGGTGAGCCGATAGATGGGTTGCTGTTGAGCGGTGCCAACCAGGAACACGGGGTGGCACAGTTCCAAGGCAAGAAAGTGGATGTGGTCGCGCAGTTCCCGCTGGGTACCCGCCTGCGCATCCTGCCCAACCATGCCTGCGCCACCGGCACTCAGTTCGACAGCTACAGCGCAGTGCTGGAAAACGGTGACGTGCAGGTCTGGGAACGCCTGCGCGGTTGGTAGCACGGTAAAAATCCAGGAACACCGCGTAATCGTTAACGACCATCGTCGGCAAGCCGGCTCCTACAGGGGAATGCGTATGTCGTAGGAGCTGGCTTGCCGGCGAAAAACGCGAGAGCACCGCGACTGCCGGGTGCCCCGCGTGATCGTTAGCGCCCAGGGTTAGCGAGCATCCTCAAGAATCAAGTCAGCGCCCTTCTCTGCCACCATCAGCACCGCCGCGTGGGTGTTGCCCGAGGTCACGTTGGGGAAGATCGATGCATCGACGACGCGCAAGCCCTGCAGGCCGTGCACTTTCAAGCGTTTGTCGACCACCGACACCTGCGGGTCCGAGCCCATGGCGCAGGAGCCGCACAGGTGGTAGATCGAGCCGCTGTTTTCGCGGAAGTACTGCAGCATCTGCTCATCGGTCTGCACCGCATCGCCGGGCAATACTTCGGCCACGGTGATGCCCTTGAGCGCGGGCGCCTGCATGATCTTGCGCATCAACCGGCTGCCCTGGATCACCTCGTCGATGTCCTTCTCGGTGCTCAGGTAGTTGGGGTCGATCAGTGCCGCGTCCCGTGGGTTTTTCGAGGCGATACGAATGGTGCCGCGGCTGGTGGGCCGGCACGGGTTGAAGCACAGCAGGAAGCCGGAATACGGCTCGGGCTTGAGGCTGGCCTTGTTGTTTTTAGGGATCTGGTACGACAGCGGATTGAAGTACAGCTGCAGGTTCGGGTCCTTCTGCGCCTCGTTGCCGCGAAAGAATCCGCCCGCCTGGTTCACGCTCATGGCCAGCGCGCCCTTGCGGGTCAGCAGGTACTTGAGGCCCAGTTTTAACTGGCCGAACAGCGAACTGAGTTCGTCGTTCAGGGTCGGGATATTGGCCTTGTAGTAGTAGCTCGCGCACAGGTGGTCCTGCAGGTTCTCGCCCACCGCCGGCAGGTGCTTGACCAGCGGGATCGCATGCTCGGCCAGCAGGTGCCGGTCGGCAACGCCGGACAATTGCAGGATCTTCGGCGTGTCCACTGCACCGGCGCACAGGATCACTTCCTTGCGCGCGCTGAAGGTGCGCGCCACGCCGTGCTGGGTGACGGCAATGCCGGTGGCGCGCTGCTGGTCGTCGAACAGCACGCGGTCGACCAGTGCATGCAGCTCCACCGTCAGGTTCGGCCGGCCGAGCGCCGGGTGCAGGTGCGCAAAGCTGCTGGAGCAGCGTTCGCCGTTGCGGGTGTTGACGTCATACAGGCCGGCGCCTTCGAAGTGCGGGCCGTTGAAGTCGTCGCTGTGGGCGTAGCCGAGCTGTTCGCAGCCCTTGAGGAACACGTCGCAGATCGGGTGGGTCTGGCCCTTCATCGGCGTGATGCTGATGGGGCCGCTGCCGCCGTGGTACTCGGTGTCGCCCAGCGGATGATTCTCCAGTTTGCGAAAGTACGGCAGCACGTCCGCAAAGCCCCAGCCGTCGTTGCCGTTCGCGGCCCAGTCATTGAAGTCATGGGCCTGGCCGCGCACGTAGATCATCGCGTTGATCGAGCCCGAGCCGCCCTGCACCTTGCCGCGTGGCGCGTAGATTTCGCGCCCGGCCAACTGCTTTTGCGGCTGGCTGTAATACATCCAGTTGAAGGTCGGGTTGTAATACATCTTGGCGAATCCGACCGGGATCTTGAACCACCAGGAGCTGTCCTTGCCGCCGGCTTCGAGCAGCAACACCGAGTATTCACCCGAGGCGGACAGCCGGTTGGCGAGGATGCAACCTGCGGCGCCAGCGCCGGCGATGATGTAGTCATATGTCATTCACGGTTACCGCGTAAGTCGTTTTTTTAGCCCTTGGCGGGCGAAGTGTCTTTGACGTCAGCCGGCGTCGGCGCCATTTGCAGGTGCAGGCGCTGACCGCTGTACGGCGTGTGTTTGCGCACCACGTCCATGTTCAGTTCCACGCCCAGGCCCGGCTCGGTGGACGGGATGATGTAGCCGTCCTCCCATTGCAGCGGCTTGGTCAGCACTTCGGCGTGGAAGCCGCCCCAGGTCATGATGCTTTCCTGGATCAGGAAGTTCGGCGTGCAGGTCGCCAGCTGGAAACTCGCCGCCGCGCCAATCGGCCCGTTGTACAGGTGCGGCGCGATCTGCGCGTAGTAGGCCTCGGCCATGCTCGCGATTTTCTTGGCTTCGAGCAGCCCGCCGCAGCGCGCCACGTTCATCTGCAGGATCGACGCGCCGCCGGCCTGCAGCAGCTTGAAGAATTCATACTTGGTGGTCAGCCGTTCGCCGGTGGCAATCGGGATGCTGGTCTTGGCCGCGACTTGGGCCATGGCGTCTTCCTGGCCCGGTGGCACTGGCTCTTCGAACCACAGCGGGTCGTATTTTTCCAGGCGCTTGGCCAGGCGGATTGCCGACGACGGCACCATCTGCCCGTGGGTGCCGAACAGCAGGTCGCATTTGTCGCCCACCGCTTCGCGGATCTTGCGGCAGAACGTCTCGCAGCGTTCCAGCACTTCCAGCGAAATCTGGTGGCCGGAGTACGCGGTGTAAGGGCCGGCCGGGTCGAACTTCACGGCGGTGAAGCCTTTGTTCATGTTGTCGATGGCGCATTCGGCGGCCAGGTCCGGATCGTCGTAGTCGTACTCGCCTTTGCTATTGACCGGGTACAGGTAGGTGTAGGAACGCAGGCGCTCGTTGACCTTGCCGCCCAGCAGCTCGTAGACCGGCTTGTTGGCGGCCTTGCCGATGATGTCCCAGCAGGCCATCTCCAGGCCGCTGACCACGCCCATCATGGTCAGGTCCGGGCGCTGGGTGAAACCGCTCGAGTAGGCCTGGCGGAAGAAGCGCTCGATATGGTGCGGGTCATGGTCGAGCAGGTAGCGTTCGAACACATCCTCGATGATCGGCAGCATGGCCTTGGGGCCGAACGTCGCGGCGTAGATCTCGCCGACACCTTCGATGCCGCAGTCGGTCTTGAGTTTGACGAACAGCCAGTACATGCCACCGATGTGCGGCGGCGGGACGGCAACGATATGGGTTTCAAGGGCGACGATTTTCATCTCAGGCACCTGTCTGGTTGAATTTTTTACGGTTGATTCGGGCGCGCAGGGTCAGGGCCGCAAGGGTGCCGAGCACGCCGATGAAGGCGATGTAGCCGAAATACAGGTTGTAGCCGGCCTTGCCTGGGTAGGTGTCGGTCAGATAGCCGTTGATCAGCGGGATAAAGGTGTCCGGCAGGTACCCCACCACCGAGACAATGCCGATGGCCAGACCAGTGATGCGCAGCGGGATGTCGCAGCTGTCGAGGATGGCCCAGTACAGGCCGCGAATCGCGTAGGTCATCAGGCCGATGAAGATCACCGTACCGATCAGCAGGCCCAGGCTGTTGAAGGCCGGGAACACGATCAGCCCGAGCATGGCCAGGGTTACCAGGGCCAGCGCGACGATCAGTACCGAGATATTCGAGAACTTGTCACCCAGCCAGCCGCCGCCGATGCCGCCGATGGGGCGCATCCACAGCTTGATGGTGGTGATGGTACCGGCCATCACGGCGGTCATGCCGCTGCCTTGCAGGTAGTCCGAGAAGCTGTAGGTGGCCCAGAACATGTGGTAGCCGCAGAACACAATCGCGGTGACCAGGCACAGCTCGGGGATCTTCACCAGGGTCGCCAGGTCGGCGATCAGGTTGAACTTGCCCTTCTCGACCGCTGGCGTTTCAGCCATGGATTTCGGGTCTTTCAACAGCACCAGCACACAGCCGATGGCGATGCAGGTGAAGGAATACAGGTACACCACATGCTTGAAGCCCTCGCCCGCCGACTCGCCCCGGGTTTCGGTGGCAAAGGCGAACAGGCCCAGGGCCACGGTCGCCAGCAGCGCTTCCACCAGGCCGCGACCGCCATCGAGGATGCCGAAGAAGCGGCCCTGCTCGCTGTGGTGGGCAATCATCTTCACGCGCTTGAGCACCGAGGCCCAGAACGTCAGGCCGGTGGTCAGGCCCCAGCAGCCGAAGATGATCATCAGGCCGGTCATGGACGGCACGCTGGAGTACCACAGGCCCAGCGCACCGGTGGCGACCAGTGAGAAAAAGATCAGGAAGCGCGGCGGCAGCCGGTCCGCCAGCCAGCCGCTGGGCAGGTAGCTGAGCAGAAAGATCGTGCCGAGCATCGAGTACAGGTAGCCCAGTTGACTGTGATTGATCTGGAATACGTCGAGCATGGTGGTCTGGTAGACCTGGCGCAGGTAGAGGATCGGGTAGATCGCTCCGGCGGCGAGAACCAGCAACATCAATTGGAAGTAGCGACTGGCAGTGTCGCTGTTTTTTGCCGCGGGCACGGCAGCGAAACCCGGGGCAACGGGTGCAGGCTTGGACATCTTGATGACCTCGGGCACCCACAGTGTGGATGCCCTGATAATTGTTTTTATAGAGGCAGCTGCCAGCCTCAAGCTTCAGGCGGCCAGTAAACCTTGCACGCCTTGACTTGGAGCTTGCAGCTCAACACTTGTAGCTGCTTGGCTAGTACTTCATGACCACCAGGCGGGTCTGGGTGAACTCAAGCATCCCGTGCTTACCGTCATCGCCGCCCAGCCCTGAGCGTTTCCAACCGGCGTGGAAGCCCTGGTACGGGTCCGCCGGGGTGCGATTGACGTACAACTCGCCGGCCTCGATGGCATTCGCCACCTTCATTGCCGTGCGGTAGTTCTCGGTATAGAGCACCGATGACAGGCCGAACTGATGGTCGTTGGCCATCGCCAGGGCTTCGTCGATGTCACGGTACTTGAGCACCGGCAGCACCGGGCCGAAGATTTCCTCCTGGATGATCTCCATGTCCTGGCGGCAACCGCTGAGCAAGGTCGGCGGGTAGAAATGCCCCGGGCCGTCTGGCAGTACACCGCCGCTTTCCAGTACAGCACCGGCGGCGACGGCGCGCTCGACCATGGCATGGATAGTCTTTTGCGCGCTGGCATTGACCAGTGGCCCCATCAGGCTGGGATCCTGGGCGCGGTCGCCGAATTTCACCGCGCTGATCCTGGCTTTGAGCAAGGCGAGGAAGCGGTCGTAGACGGCTTCGTGCACGTACACGCGCTCAACCGCCGTGCACAGCTGGCCGCAGTGGGTGGTCTTTGAGGCGACGATGGCGCTGGCGGCGGTTTCCAGGTCGGCGTCCGCCTCGATGATCGCCGGGGTCTTGCCGCCCAATTCCAGGGACGGCTTGGCAATATTGGCCTTGCAGTAGTCCAGCACGATGCGCCCGGCATTCACACTGCCGGTGAGCGTAATCAGCCCGACCGCCTTGTGCGTGCAGACGCTGGCGGCGGTGGCGTGGTCCATGGTCAGGATGTTGATCACCCCGGCTGGAATCCCGGCCTTGACCACTGCCCTGGCAATCGCAAATGCCGACAGCGGGGTGTTGTTGCTCGGGCGCACCACCACGGTATTGCCGGCGATCAGCGCCGGGGCGATTTTGCGCAACAGGGTATAGACCGGGTAGTTGAACGGGATCAGGCAGGCGACGACGCCAATCGGCTCGCGTTGCAGGAACAGGTTTTCGTCCGGGGTATCGCTGGGGATGATCTCGCCTTCGATGCGCCGCGCCCATTCGGCGTGGTAGCGGGTGATCTGCGCGGCGTAGCGCGCTTCGTTGCTGGCGTCGCTGAGGCTTTTGCCCGACTCGCTGGCCAGCGCAGTGCCGATGGCCTCGGCGCAGGCATCCAGGGCATCGGCGAATGCCCGCAGGTGTTCGGCGCGTTCGATGCTGGTGAGTTTGCCCCAGGTTTTCTGCGCGACAGCCGCGGCATCGACGGCGGCAATCGCCTCATCGGCGGTGGCGGCACTGACATGGCCGACCACGGTTGCAGTGGCCGGGTTATACACGGCGATCAGGGCATCGCTGGCAGGTTCGACAAAGTGACCGTTGAAAAAATTGCGCTCGAGTTGCATGTGGTTCGCCCAACGTTGTTGTTATCCGAGTGACATGCAGTTTTGTCATCGGCCAGCCGTTGGACAAACGATTTATTGCGCGGGGTAACGTGCGAAAAACGCAGGTTAGTCGGTTTTACACCTCACAGGCCGCGTTGGCGCAGCCACTGCAGGAAGCCCTTCTTGGCCGGCACCACCGGCGCCTCCTGGGTCAAGGCCTGCGCGGCGTGGACGCGGAAATCCAGCAGCGCCTTCATGGCTTCGCTGATGTCATGGCGCGCGTCCAGGCACGGCTTCAAGTATTCCTTCTCGATGCGGTACAGGGTGCAGAAGGTCTTCGCCGAAAAGTCGGCCAACGCGGCCTCATCCGACAGGATCCCCGCCTCGCCAATCACTTCGCCCGGGCCCATGCGCCCGGCTTCGAATTTGCGCCCGCCCTTGGTCAGCATCACCGAGACCACCCCCGACTCGACGATAAACAAATGATCGCTGACCTCCCCGGCCGGCAGGATCATCTCGCCGGCGCGGTAAGTGTGCAGGGTCATGTTCTGGCTGAAGGTGTCTTTCTCTTCCTGGCGCAAGGTCGAGAAAATCGACGAACGCTCCAGCAACGCCCGCGCGGCGGACATGGCCGGCGGCGCGCCGCTTTCCGTGGCCGACAGCAACCCCACGCCCGCAGCCTGCAAGTGCCGGAACGCCAGATCGTAGAGCTGGTTGCGCACCTCGCGCTTGAGGGCCATGGCCGGCACGAACCCGCTGATTTCATACTCGACGCCGCCACTGGCGGAGGTCTTGAACGCGACGCTCGGCGCGGGCGTCGCCAGCAGCGGCCGGCAGCCCTGCATTGCGCGCTCGAGTGCTTCGATCACGGTTTGCGGGCGTGCATGGGGGCTGACCTGCAGGCTTACCGCGAGGCCGAACATGTCCGCCGGGCGCGAGAAATTGATGATCTTGGCCTTGGCCGCCAGCGAGTTGGGGATCACCGCCATGCTGCCCTGGGAGGTTTGCAGGCGCGTGGCGCGCCAGTCGATATCGGTGACGCGGCCTTCGGTGCCGTCAATCGAGATCCAGTCATCGATCTGATAGGGCTTGGTGGTGTTGAGGACGATCCCGGAAAACACATCGCTCAAGGTGCTTTGCAAGGCCAGGCCGACAATGATCGCCACCGCCCCGGACGTGGCGAGCACGCCTTTGACCGGCAGGTCGAGCACGTAGGCCATCGCGGCGATGATCGCGATCAGGAAAATCACCGCGCCCATCAAATCCTGCAACAACCGCCCGGTATGCCCGACCCGTTGCATCATCACGGTGCCCAGCAACACCGTCAGCGTGCGCGCCGCAAACAGCCACCAGCCGATCTGCAAGGCCATGGCGGCCAGGTGCAAGGCGGTGTTGTCGGTGTAGGGCGCGAGTTGCATGGGGTTCATGCCGTCGTTGAACAGCACGGCGCTGAACACCGCGAAGATCGCCAGGCGCGCGGCAAGCTTCCAGTTGGCGAGGTTGGCGGAGATCAGGCGCCACACGGCGATGTCGATAAAGATCAGCGCCACGGCGCATAACATCGGGTGATCAGCGATAAATGAGGGCATCCAGGCGACTCCAGGGCGAATGACGGGAAGATCGCATGAAATCGGAACGCTGGAAACAAAATGTGGGCGCTGGCTTGCCGGCGATGCAGGCGCCTCGGTGTATGCGTTACACCGCGCTGATGCTATCGCCGGCAAGCCAGCTCCCACAGGGTTTTGCAGCGGGTCGTCAGGCGTGCATCTGCCCGAACTTGCCCGAGTGGAAATCCGCAAACGCCTGATGGATTTCCTGCTCGGTGTTCATCACGAACGGGCCGTGGCCGACGATCGGTTCGTCGATGGGCTCGCCGCTGAGCAGCAGCACCTTGGCGTCGTCATTGGACTCCAGGGTGAGCTGGCTGCCGTCACGCTCGAACAACGCCAATTGGCCTGGCCGCGCAACCTCTTCGCCGTTGATCAACAGCGTGCCGCTGAGGATCACCAGGGCGGTGTTGCGTCCTGCGTGCAGCGCCAATGTCACGGGTTTGCCGGCGTTGAGGCGCAGGTCCCACACGTCGATCGGGGTGAAGGTGCGTGCAGGCCCACGGGAGCCGGCAAACTCACCGGCGATCAGGCGCAGGTGCCCGGCGTCGTCGGGCAGCGGCAGTACCGGGATGTCACCGTCGACAATCGTCTGGTAGCCCGCGTCGGCCATTTTGTCCTTGGCCGGCAGGTTGACCCACAGTTGCACCATCTCCATCACCCCGCCGCTGCGGGCAAAGGCTTCGGAATGGAACTCTTCGTGCAGGATGCCCTTGGCGGCCGTCATCCATTGCACGTCACCAGGGCCGATCTTGCCGCCGGCGCCGGTGGAATCACGGTGCTCGACTTCACCGTCATAGACGATGGTCACGGTTTCAAAGCCGCGATGCGGGTGTTGCCCGACGCCACGACGTTGCTCGGTCGGGGTGAAATCCGCCGGGCCGGCGTGGTCCAGCAGCAGGAATGGGCTGATGTGTTTGCCCATCGAATCGTAGGAAAACAGCGTGCGCACCGGAAAGCCGTCGCCGACCCAATGGGCGCGCGGGCTGGTGTAGATACCGATCAACTTTTTCATGGTGTACCTCCAAAGTGAGTACACCATAAGTCCACAAAGTGTTGAGTACTAGCCGGCAAAAGCGGCCCTGAACGTCCTATATATAGGACAATCCCTTGGCCGGACGTTGGCGCAGCAAGTGGAAAGCCACAAATGCCGTCAACGCAAAACACGCCTGGATGATGATCATCGGCGTGGCACTGCCGTCGCGCCAGTGGCTCAGCAAAAGGCCGCTGCCGGTCGCGCCGAACATCTGCGCAAAGCCCATCAGCCCCGCGGCCAAGCCGGCGCGGTGCGCGTTGGGCATCACCCCGCCGGTGACCGCACCGGGCAGTACCAGGCCACCGCCGAGGGTCACCAGGGCAATCGGAATATCCAGCCCCAGCACAGACAGGCCGAACGCCGCATAAATGCCCATGGCCGCGATACCGCCGATGGCCACCAGCGTCACGCCCATCGCTACAATCCGCTGCGGTCCCAGGCGCAGGATGTTTCGCCGCGTATAAGTGGAGCCGACGATCAGCATCGACACGATCAGGCCGAAATTGATGCCGTACTCCAGGCTGCTGAAGCCGAGCAGGTTGATAAACACCGCTGACGACCCGGCGATCACCGCAAACATGGCGCCATAGGTGCACGCCAGGGCCACGGCGAACGCGCGGTACTGGCGGCCCTTGAGCAAATCCAGGTACTGCCCGCCGAGGGTGCGCCAATGGCCGGCCTTGGGGTCGAGGTAGTGGTTGCTTTCGCGAAAAAACACCAGGGCCAGCAGCAACACCACGCTGCCAATCACCAGCGCCAGCAGGATCGGTGCGTGCCAGCCCAGCAGTTTGATCAGCAGGCCGCCGACCATCGGCGCCACCACAATGGCGTAGAGCATGCCGATCATGGTCAGCGCCAGGGCCGGCCCCGCTTCGGCCTTCCACACGTCACGCACCACCGTGCGCGCCAATACCAGTGCAGCGCAGGCGCCAAGGCCCTGCACCACGCGGGCCGCGATAAATTGCTGGATGTCGCTGACCAGCAGCATCGACAAGGTTGCCAGCACATACAGCACCAGCCCGCCGATCAGCACAGGACGGCGGCCGATGCGGTCCGACAGCGGCCCGAACACCAGTTGGCCCAGGCCGAATGCGGCGACAAACGCCGACAGCGCCATCAATGCCGAACCCGGCGGTGCGACCAATGCCTGCTCGATCACACCCAGGCCGGGGATGATCAATTGGGTCGAGACTTCACCCAGGGCCGTCAGGGCCACCAGTAAAAACAGCAGGCTTCGCGAGGGTGCCGGGGCGTTTGCCATGGGGAATATCCGGGGGCTGGATTAATTTATATTTCGACCATAATATGAGTAAAAAATTATGTCCATAATTTTTTCCCCACAGGTTTTCCCCGGAGCCCGCCATGCACCCTCTCCCCCTGCGTCTTCTCACGCCCCTGGCCCTGATGATCGTCATCAGCGGCTGCAACAGCAAAGCCGACACCGCCGCCGAGGTGCCCCCACCGCGCCCGGTTCTCGCCGCCAAGGTCGAGGCTGCCGGTACGCAACAGAACGCCTACACCGGCGTGGTCGCGGCGCGTACCGAGAGTGACCTGGGTTTCCGCGTCAGCGGCAAGGTCATCGAGCGCAAGGTCGACCCCGGCCAGCACGTGTCCCGTGGCGATACCCTGCTGGTGCTGGACATCGGCGACTTCGAGCTGGCCCTGCGCTCGGCCAAAAACCGCGTGAATGCCGCCCAGGCGCAACTGCGCCAGCGCCGCGATGATGAAAACCGCTACCAGCGCCTGGCCAATACCGGCGCGGTGTCGCGGCAGATCTTCGACCAGTCGGCCACCAACCTGCGTGTCGCCGAAGCCGAATTGGCCGCGGCGCAATCCGATGCCAGCCAGATTGAAAACCGCCGCACCTACTCCGTGCTCAAGGCTGACGGGGACGGCATCATCACCGACGTGCGGGTGGATCGCGGCCAAGTGGTCGCCGAAGGGCAAATCGTCGCGCGCCTGGCCCATGACGGCGCGCGCGAAGCCATCGTCAATCTCCCGGAAAACCAGCGCGACCTGGCCTCGCAGAAAGCCCTGGCCTTCCCGTTCGGCGCCCCCGACCAGGCGGTGACCGCGACCTTGCGCGAACTCTCGGCCAGCGCCGACCCCGTGACCCGTACCTACCGTGCCCGCTATGTGCTGCACGGCGCTGTCGACCGCTTTGCCCTCGGCTCGACCATCACCGTGCGCCTGCAAGGCGACGGCCAGGCCCAGCAAACCCGCGTGCCGATCGGCGCACTGCAAGATGCAGGGCAAGGCACTGGCGTGTGGCTGATCGGCGCTGATGACAAGGTCAGCTTCGCCCCGGTGAAAGTCGCCAGCCTCGGCCAGGAGGATGCCCTGCTCGACAGCGGCGTGGCCCCCGGCCAAACCATCGTCGCCCTCGGCGCGCACCTGCTGCACAGCGGCGACGCCGTGCGCCTGCTGCCCGCCCAGGTATTGGCCCTCAACCGCAAACAGGACCACTGAGCATGCGCGGGATCAACCTCTCCGAACTGGCGGTCAAGCACCGCGCGGTCACGCTGTTTCTGATCATTGCGATCCTCGCCGCCGGGATCTTCTCGTTCGGCAAACTGGGGCGCGCCGAAGACCCGTCGTTTACCGTCAAGGTCATGACCATCACCGCCGCCTGGCCCGGCGCCACGGCCCAGGAAATGCAGGAGCAAGTCGCTGACCGCCTGGAAAAACGCCTGCAGGAACTTGACTACTACGACCGCGTCGAGACCATCGCCCAGCCGGGTTTTGTGTCGATGCGCATGACCTACAAGGAGGCCACCCGCCCCAGCGAAATCCAGGACCTGTTCTACCAGACGCGCAAAAAGCTCAGCGATGAAGCGGCGAAACTGCCCAAGGGCGTGATCGGGCCGTTTTTCAACGATGAATATTCCGATGTGTACTTTGCCCTGTACGCCCTGGAAGCCGAGCACCTGCCCCATCGGCAACAGGTGCAGATGGCCGAAGACCTGCGCCAGGGCCTGCTCAACCTGCCGGGCGTGAAGAAGGTCAATATCCTCGGCGAGCAGGCCCAGCGGATCTTTGTCGAGTTTTCCTACGAACGCCTGGCGACCCTGGGCATCAAGCCGGACCAGATCTTCGCCGCCCTCGCCGCGCAAAATGCCGTGGCACCGTCGGGCTTTGTGGAAACCGCCGGTGCGCGTGCCTATATCCGTATCGACGGCGCGTTCGACAGCCTGGCGCTGATCGAAAACGTGCCCCTGGAAGTCAACGGCCACGTGCTGCGCATCGCCGACGTGGCCACCGTCAGCCGCGGCTATGAGGACCCGCCCAGTTACCGCATCCGCCACCAGGGCGACCCGGCGCTGATGCTCGGCGTGATCATGGAGAAACACTGGAATGGCCTGGAATTGGACAAGAGCCTCAAGGCCGAGGAAGCCAGAATCCAGGCGGACCTGCCGCTCGGCGTGAACTTCGCCAAAGTCTCCGACCAGGCAAAAAACATCAGCCTGGCGGTGAACGAATTCATGCTGAAATTCTTCGTCGCCCTGGCGGTGGTCATGGTGATCAGCCTGTTGGCGCTGGGCTTTCGCGTCGGCCTGGTGGTGGCCGCTGCGGTGCCCCTGACCTTGTCGGTGGTGTTTGTGATCATGCTGCTCACCGGGCGCGAGTTCGACCGCATTACCCTCGGCGCGCTGATCATTTCCCTCGGGTTGCTGGTGGACGACGCGATCATCGCCATCGAGATGATGGTGGTGAAACTCGAGGAAGGCTTCGACCGCATCCACGCGGCCACCTTCGCCTGGAGCTCGACAGCCGCGCCGATGCTGACTGGCACGCTGGTGACCATCATCGGCTTCCTGCCCGTGGGCTTCGCGCGTTCCGGCGCCGGGGAATATGCCGGCAATATTTTCTGGATCGTCGGCTTCGCGCTGATTTCGTCGTGGCTGGTGGCGGTGGTGTTCACGCCGTACCTGGGGGTGAAGTTGCTGCCGCAGATCAAGCCGGTACCCGGCGGCCACGACGCGATTTATGCCGGGCGTTACTACCAGAAACTGCGCACCCTGGTGCAAACCTGCGTGCAGCGGCGCTGGCTGGTGACGGGACTGGTGGTCGCGGCGTTTGTGTTGTGCGTGCTGGGCATGGGCGTGGTGAAGAAGCAGTTCTTCCCCAACTCTGATCGGTCCGAGTTGATTCTTGAGGTGTACATGCCGCCCGGCAGTGCCTTCAAGAGCACCGAGGCGGTGGCCGCGCAGCTGGAAAAAGCGCTGCTGCAAGAGCCGCAGACCCACCTGGTGGACACCTACGTGGGCGGCGGCGCGCCACGCTTTTTCCTCTCGCTGAACCCCGAACTGCCGGACCCGGCGTTTGCCAAACTGATCGTGCAGACCCCGGACTCCCACGCCCGCGACGCACTGAAATTGCGCATGCGCGAGCGGATTGCCGCAGGTGAGTTTCCAGCGGCACGGGTGCGCGTGACGCAACTGCTGTTCGGTCCGCCGGTGCCGTTCCCGGTGGTGTTTCGCGTCAGCGGCCCGGACCTGGATGTACTGCGCGGGGTGTCTGAGCAGGTACGCAAGGTCGTCTCCGCGAATAAGCTGACCAAGGACGCGTTCCTCGATTGGGGCGAGCGTACCAGCGGCTATCGCCTAGTCCTCGATCAGGACCGCCTGCGCCTGCTCGGCTTCACGCCGAACGAGGTCAAATCCCAGCTCAACGCCTTGCTCAGCGGCAACCCGATCACCGAGGTGCGCGAAGGCAACCGCACGGTGTCGGTGGTCGCCCGCGCCCAGGGCAACCAGCGTGAGAACCTCGGCAATCTCAACAACATGACCCTGACCAACAGCGCGGGCACTTCGGTGCCGCTGGCCCAGGTCGGGCACTTCCAGGCATTGATGGAAGAACCGATCCTCAAGCGCCGCAACCGCGCGACCACCGTGGAAGTACGCGCCGACATCATCGACGGCGTGCAACCGCCCGACGTGGAAATGGCCGTGTACAAAGACCTGCAGCCGCTGATCGCGCAGCTGCCTGCCGGTTACCAGATCGACATCGGTGGCCCGGTAGAAGAAAGCGCCAAGGCCAACGTCGCGCTCGCGGCGCTGTTCCCGATCATGATCCTGCTGACCCTCACGGTGATCATGTTCCAGGTGCGCTCGTTTGGCGTGATGTTCATGGTCTTCGCCACTGCCCCTCTGGGCTTGATCGGCGCGGTGCCGACCTTGCTGCTGTTCAACCAGCCGTTCGGGTTTAACGCGATCCTGGGGCTGATCGGGATCGGCGGGATCCTGATGCGCAACACGCTGATCTTTACCGACCAGATTCGTCAGAACCAGGACCACGGCATGCCGATTCGCGAGGCGATCATCGAAGCCACCGTCCGCCGTGCGCGACCCGTGATATTGACGGCACTGGCGGCGGCACTGGCGTTCATTCCACTGACGCTGTCGGTGTTCTGGTCGTCCCTGGCGTATGTGCTGATTGGTGGGGTGCTGGTAGGCACGGTGTTGACGCTGTTGTTCCTGCCGGCACTCTGCAGCTTGGTGCTGGGCCGGGAGAAGACAACTGCCGCTGAAACATCCCACCTGACTGCCGGATAAGCACTACAGATATCACTTAAAAACCGCTGCAAAGTCCCTCGCCTGATCACACAGTGCGAGGGATTGCAGATGTTTTTTTTCGATAGCCCCGCCGTTTTGGTGGGTGCGCCTTGATCAATGCCACCAGCCAAACCATCGGCCTCTTGCTGCTGACGGCCATGGATGCCAAGACGCGTGACGTCGAAGCCGTGCTCAGCGACTTCAGGCGCTGCCTCAATTCCTACGAAACCTTGGCGCAAAGCTTTCTCAGCTCTTCGGCGCTGGATGTCGAGCAGGTATTCAAGGTCGGCCGTGACTACGACGACCATCAGCGCCTGCACGCCCATGCCGTCAGTCAACAGCAGCACACCCTTTACCAACGCCAGTACGACTACGACAAATCCGGCAACCTCACCCGCCTGCTCGACACCCGCAAAGGCGAACACCACTACCACTACGCCCCCCCTCGCCCGCCTGACCCGCGCCGACCACTCGCAAGACGTGCAAGACGTGCAAGAACGCTTCGGCCACGATCCGGCGGGCAACCGGCTGATGATCCAGGGCAACCGCCATTACGACTATGACGCCTTCGGCAACCTGATCCGCGAACGACGTGGCCGTGCGCACGCGCTGATCACTGAATACCGCTACGACTGCCAGCACCGCCTCATCGGAATCACCCAACCCAACGGCCACACCGCGAGCTATCGCTACGACCCGTTTGGGCGGCGGATCAGCAAAACCGTTGATGGGACAACCACGGAGTTTTTCTGGCAAGGCGATAAGCTGATTGCCGAGCATCACGCGGATCGTCATCGCAGCTATCTCTACGAACCCGACAGTTTCCGTCCACTGGCACTGCTGGAAGGTTTCGGCCCAAAAGAAACCAAGGCCTATCACTACCAACTCGACCACCTGGGCACCCCACAGGAACTGACCGCCCCCGACGGCGAAATCGTCTGGTCCGCGCATTACCGTGCCTATGGAGAAATCAGCCGCCTAGACGTCGGAAAAGTCGACAATTCGCTGCGTTTCCAAGGCCGGTACTTTGACTAGGAAAGCGGGCTGCACTACAACCGCCATCGCTACTACAATCCGGATGTTGGTCGCTATCTGACGCAGGACCCGGTGAAGCTGGCGGGTGGGATTAACGGTTACCAGTACGCGCCCAATCCAACGGGGTGGGTAGATCCGCTGGGACTAAGTTGTAAGAGTGGTGCGTGTCCTGGTAAAAACGTTGATCCCAATCAAAAGAAAGAGGTATCCGAAGGAGTCTTACATAAGCATGAAAATTCTGGCGGGCACCTGATCAGGAAACACGTAGAACAGACCGATGCGCAATTAGTTGAAAGGCTTAATACGGAGCCGCACATACCAGCGGCATCGACATTCAGAACACTAGAGGAAGCGGATGCTATTGTGTCTATAAGTTTGGTCTCTCGTCAGAAGGAGATTTCCAAATTTCTTGCAGGAACAAAAAACAAACATATTATTAGAGAACACTCCACCCAAACAGTGGGGCTAAGCGTTATAAGAGGCACAACAGAGTCGATTCCTGTCTATAAGTTTATGTTAGTTTTGATTCGAAAACCTGAAATGCCAGACGGCTACCTATTACTGACTGGATATCCCATAGAAAAATGAATAACCAACTAACTGAACTTCAGCAATTCTTTGGCGCCTATTTTAACCAAGACTGGCCAGAGGATCATGCCTCAGCCGACGAAGTCATTGACACCTTTTTACTAGACTCATCGAAAGAAGTTATCTCTGCGGTAAGGCGTGAAATCCTGGATCTAATTGCCTCTTACAAAAATGAGTCAGACTTTCAAGACAACTTGCTGCACGAGCAATATTGCTACTATTACTACCCCAGTCAATGGGCATCCGGACCACTATGGCTGAACCATGTGATTCATAAGTTCGACAACTACTTACTCGAAAAGTAGTGAAGCGTTTAAATCTGATCACCGCGAGCGCGCGTGCTCACGTTGGGCCGCGAAGCGGCCCCAGTGCAGGCAGTGGGTACTTTCAGGTAAATCAGTATTTGTCGATTCTGGGGCTGCTGCGCAGCCCCACGCAGGGCAAGCCTGCTCACCACAAAAGAGAGTCGCTCAGCGGAAAATCAGCGCTTCGACAGCTCCATAATCATCCGGCTCAGCAGATAAATACGCGGCGCCACGCTTTCCACTTCCGCGTATTCCTCCGGTGTGTGGATATTCCCGCCGACGATCCCAAACCCATCCAGTGTCGGGGTGCCCACGCCGGCGGAAAGACTCGCGTCCGCCGCGCCGCCACTGCCTTCGATTGTTAGCTTCTTGCCCAATTCCCCATAGATGCCCTGGGCAATCGCGACCAGTTTGTCCGACTCCGGCGTCTGCGGCATCGGCGGCAGGCCCCGCAACAGGCTGGTCTTCACTTCGGTGTCGGGGATCAGCTTGTTCGCCGACACTCGCGCGAGGTCTTTTTCGATCCGATCAAACTCTTCCGGCAGCGCCGCGCGTACATCCGCCTTGGCCGTGGCCTGGTCGGGGATGACGTTGACGCGGTCGCCGGCCTTGAGCACGGTGAAGTTGATGGTGGTTTTCTTCTCTTCGTCACCCAGCTTGCCCAGTTGCAGGATCTGGTGCGCGGCTTCCATGGCGGCGTTGCGCCCCAGTTCCGGAGCGACGCCGGCGTGGGCGGCCTTACCCTTGACTTCGACCACGGCGGTGGCGCTGCCTTTGCGCCATACCACCAGGCCATCCGCCGGGCGGCCGGGTTCGAGGTTGAGGGTCACGTCGTGGGCCTTGGCGGTTTTGCGGATCAGGTCCGAGGCGGCGTCGGAACCGGTTTCTTCGCTGGCATCGAGCAGGAAGGTGATTTGCGCGTAGTCCTTGAAGCCCTGGTTTTTCAGGACTTTGAGCGCATAGATGCCGGCGACGATGCCGCCCTTGTCATCCATCACGCCCGGGCCATAGGCGCGGCCGTCCTTGATATGGAACGGGCGCTCGGCGGCCGAGCCTTCCTTGAACACGGTGTCCATGTGCGCCATCAGCAGGATCCTGGCCTTGCCGGTGCCCTTGAGGGTGGCGATCACATGGCTGTTATTGGCGGCCTTGTCCGGCACCAGCTCAATCGTAAAGCCCAGTTGCTTGAGTTCATCAACGGCGATGTCGCGCACTTGGGTCAAGCCCGGCTCATAGCCGGAGCCCGAGTCGATGTTCACCAGGCGCTCCAGCAGTTTCAGGGCCTCGGCCTTGTACTGTTCGGCGTCTGCCTGGATCTGTTTGTGAGGTTCGGCACTGTAGGCCGGCATCGCGAAGGATAAGGCCAGGGTGGCGGCCAGGAGGGTACGTGGAAAGTTGAAGAGCATGGACCGATCCTTGTTTTTTATTGGGAGGTGCCGCCACACCCTACCCCACTAGATCGATCGCAACCAACTCCCTTGTACGGAACTGACGCGGTTACGCCCACTGCTCTTGGCCTCGTACAACGCCTGGTCGGCGTCGTTCAGCCAACTGGTGGAATCGGCGTGGGCCGAATGATACGGCGCCAGGCCGATGCTCAGGCTGACGCGCAGGGTCGGGTCCTGGGCGTAGGCCAGCGCATTGAAGCGATCACGCAAGGCGTCCATGACTTCGGTAGCGCGGTTGAGCGGCATGTCCGGCAGGATCACGCAGAATTCGTCCCCGCCATAGCGCCCGGCCAGGTCAGTGGCGCGCAGGTTCTGGCGCAGCACCTTGCTGAGTTGGCGCAGGACGATATCGCCGGTGACATGCCCGTAGGTGTCGTTGATGACTTTGAAATGATCAATGTCGATCAACGCAATCGCGGCGCCCTGTTGCTCGCGGCGGCAGCGTTGGAATTCGATTTCCAGGTGGTCTTTCCAGGCGCCGTGATTGAGCAGGCCGGACAGACTGTCGGTGCGGCTCAACGCCAGCAGCTCGCGCTTGTGGCGGGCCAGCGTCACCGCCTGGCGATAGCAGATCCAACCGAGGGCCAGCGGGTACAGCATCAGGATCGGCAGGCACGCGTAAAGCTGGGTCTCGGTGGTCACCGCAATAAACGCCGGGGTCAGGATCAGCATCGAGCTGCCAATACCCAGTGCCTGCGCCACCCAGCCCGCCAGCATGAAACGCGGGCCGCCGATGGCCACGTTGTTCATGGTCATCATCGACAGCGTGGTCACGCTGGGCAGTGGATTGAAGTGCATGGCGCCGACCCAGAACCCGCCACAGAAGGAATCGAACAACAGGTTGCGGCGCTCACTGCGCAGCGTTTGGGCGCTGCGCAACGAGAGTTGAAAGGCCAGGTGCGGCCACGCGAACGCGTTGATCAGCATCCAGGCCCACAGCCATGCAGGTGGGTTCAGCGGATACATGCCGAACACCACGCAGACGAAACCGAGCGTCAGCCCCAGGGTACGGGATTTGTACAGCCGTGAAGCGAGCGGAAGTCCGTTTCCTTCTGCAGCTGACATGGTGGGGTGAGATCCTGAAGGAATGCCTGGAGTCTATCAGGGCACGGGCAGATCGCCACTACCGCTCATAAGGCTGTCACCGTCAGTGTGCAAAGCCGCGCGCCAGCATCAGCGCCACCCCCAGCAGCAATACTGCCGTGACCCGCTGCAACAGCACTCGGCGCCGGGGATTTTCCAGCACGTGCTTGATGCGTTGACCGAAGTAGCAATACAGGCAGCCGCTGGCAAATTGCAGCAGCAGAAACGTCAGCCCGAGGATGGCGATGTCCGTCATCGAGCTGTGCTCCCCTGCCCCGGCGAATTGTGGGAACACGGCACTGAACATGATGAGGGTCTTGGGGTTGGAAAACCCGGTGAGCAAACCCTTGCCGAACAGGCCGCGCGCGCCGTCCACGGCGCCCACCCGGTCTATCGACACGCCGCCGCTGGTCCACTGCCGGTAGGCCAGGTAAAGGATGTAGGCCACGCCGACCAGCTGGATTCCTTGGGTGACGGCCTGGTTGCCCTTGATCAATTCCGAGAAGCCCACGGCGAAGACCAGGATCGAAATCAGGTAAGACACACTGGCGCCGAGCTGCGCCGGGAGTGAACTGCGCAGGCCGGCCTTCAGGCCCAGGCTCAACAGCAGCAACGTCATGGGGCCAGGGCTGAAGGTCATGGTGGCGCAAAACAGCAGGAAGTAGAGAAACGAAGAAAGCGTCAATGCGCTGGTCATGGCGTGGACCTTGGGTAAGAAGACCTGCAGTCTAGGCAAGCAGCCGTGTACAAGGCAGGTAAAGTAAGGCCTAATCCGCCCTGACTTTACCGGTGAAATCACCAGCAAACACAAGGAAGGTTCATGTTGGTATCCGCCATTGCCTTTGTACCGGGCGTGCCCAAGGTGCAGCAGATCGTCGAGGCGTTCAGCCAGGCCATCGAGCACGGTGAATGGGCGCCCGGCAGCAAGTTGCCGTCGGTGCGTGAACTGACCCAGGTGCTGGGCGTCAGCAAGTTCACCCTCAATGAGGCGCTGGACCGCCTGCGCGGGCGCAACCTGCTCACCTCCAGCCAGGGCCGTGGCTTTTTCGTGGCGATAGACCGCGTGCGCCCGGCCTCGGCAGCCTGGGTCGAACTACTGCCCCAGGACCTGCTCAGCGTGTTGCGCCGCCCGCTGGCCACCGCCGGCGGCGATCTGCGCCCCGGCGGCGGCCACTTGCCGGAGGAATGGCTGGACGCCGAGCCGATTCGCCAAGCCATGCGCAGCACCGTGCGTGCGCCCTCGTTGCGCATCGCCGGGCTGGGCACGCCGGCCGGGCTGCTACCGTTGCGCCAGGCCCTGCAACAGAAGCTGCACACAGAAGGCCTGTCGGTGCCGGTGGAACAGATCATCACCACGCCCAATACCGTGCAAGGCCTGGACATGCTCATGCGCCTGCTCGCGCGTCCCGGCGACACGGTGCTGCTGGACGCACCCTGCTACTTCAATTTCCACGCCAACCTGGCCTTGCATGGGGTCAAGGTGGTGACCCTCGAACGTCGCCCCGACGGTTTCGACTTCACCGCCCTCGAACACCTGCTGGCCGAACACCGTCCCAGCCTGTACTTGACCACCAGCGTGCTGCACAACCCCACCGGCCATTCGTTCAGCCCCAGCCAGGCGTTTCGCCTGCTGCAACTGACCCAGCAGTACCACTGCCATATCGTCGAGGATGACCTCTACGGCGATCTGCACCCCAATCCGCCGCCACGCCTGGCCACCCTCGCCGGCCTGGAGCAGGTCACCTACCTGTCGGGATTTTCCAAGATTCTCAGTGCCAACGCCCGCGTCAGCTACGTGGTGGCCGCGCCGCAACTGGCGGCCAACCTGACCAATATGAAATTGATGAGCGGCGGCGTGACTTCAGAGCTGTTCGAGCAGATCGTCTACCGCATGCTCAGCGAAGGCAGCTACGGCAAGCACCGCAAGCGCATGGTCCAGCGTTTGATGGAAGCCGGTGGGCGCGTCGAGCAATGGCTCAAGCGCTGCGGTTGCGAGCTGCCAATGGGGTTTGAAGGCGGGATGTTCATCTGGGCGCGGCTACCCGCCGGAGTCGACGGCGAGCAATTGGCCCAGGCCGCGCTGAAGCAAGGCATGGTGTTGGCACCGGGCACCTTGTTCGGCTACGACCCGGCGCACCGTGATTCGATGCGTTTCAATGTGGCCCACAGTGACGAGCCACGGGTGCAGCAGCTGTTCGAACAGTTGCTCAGGGCTTCGCGCGCCCCTTGAGCATGCCGTGATTGACCAGCAGCGTGCGCATCGCATTGCGGGTAATCCCCAGCAAGTCGGCAGTTCGCAGTTGGTTGAAGCCACAGAACGCAAACGCCTCGCGCACGATCAAGTCTTCGATGTCGTGCAGCAAGGTATCCCCCGGCACCTCGAACAGGCGCAGCAGTTGCTCGCGCATCACCTCCTGGGGGATGCGCGGCGCGCTGCTGTTGGCACTCGAATGCAGGGCACTGAGCCCGGCGGAAAACTTCAGGTGGTTGGGCATGATCGGTTTGTCGCCAGCCACCAGCAGTGCCAGGTGCACGACATTTTCCAGCTCGCGGATATTGCCCGGCCACGGGTAATCGAGCAGTGCCTGGGTGGCGGACTCGGAGAGCATCGGCTCGGCGATTTTCAACTTGGCGCTGTACAGCCGGCGAAAGTGCTCCACCAACGGCAGGATATCCAGCGGCCGTTCGCGCAGCGGCAGCACCTGCACCTGGGCAACGTTGATGCGGTAGAACAGGTCGAGGCGGAAATTGCCCGCTTCCACGGCTTGCTCAAGGTCGATGTTGGTCGCAGTGACCAGGCGGATATTGATCTTGATCGGCTTGCGCGAACCGACGCGCACCACCTCCTGTTCCTGCAACACCCGCAGCAACTTCACTTGCAAAGGCAGTGGCAGGTCGCCGATCTCATCGAGAAACAGCGTGCCGCCATCCGCCTCTTCAAACCAGCCGATGCGCCGCCCGGACGCCCCGGAAAACGAACCGGCTTCGTGACCGAAAAACTCACTCTCGGCAAGGTTCTCGCTGATCGCGCCGCAGTTCACCGGCACAAACGCACCGGTGCGCCCGCTGGCACTGTGGATGTAGCGCGCCACCAACTCCTTGCCGGTACCGGTCTCGCCATTGATCAACACCGGCGCTTCGCTGGGCCCGACACGCTTGAGGTAGTCGAGCAATTGCAGTGAGCGCGGGTCGGAAAACACCAGGGCCTTGGCGCGAATCGACAGCGGATCCTTTTCGCCCTGGGGCAAGGTCAGGATCGGCGTGGGGTGCCCGTGGGGACGGCTCATGAACAATTTCCCGGCGGCAAGGATGGAAGATGAAGCGTGACTGTACTGACTCCTCGTTATAACCGAAAATACTTAAAATTCATTAGCAAATAACCATAAGCCCTAGACGCTGGCTGGCCTGCGATAGCCGCGCATCCCCCTCAGCGACGGTGCGCCAATGAGCGTACACACCGATCACCCAGGCTTTGCACGCCCTGCACCAGCACCACCAGCACAATCACCGTGACCACCATGATCTGGTTGTTGAAACGCTGGTAACCGTAGCGGATCGCCAGGTCGCCCAGCCCGCCGCCACCGATCACCCCGGCCATCGACGAAAAGCCGATCAACATCACCAGCGTCAAGGTCACCCCGGCCACCAGCGCCGGTAGCGCTTCGGGCAACAGCACCTTGAGAATCACATGCCGGATATCGCCGCCCATGGCCACGATGGCTTCGATGCGGCCCTTGTCCACTTCATCCAGCGCGGTCTCGACAATCCGCGCAAAAAACGGAAACGCGCCGATGGTGATCGGCACCACCGCCGCCGTGCTGCCCAGGGTGGTGCCGACGATCAGGCGGGTCAGCGGAATCAGCGCAATCAACATCACCACGAACGGCAACGAGCGCCCCAGGTTGATCACCCCGCCGAGCACACGATTGACCCGTGGCAACGGCAGCAGCCCGCCACGCCGGCTGATAAACAGCAGCACGCCCAGCGGCAGGCCGATCAGCAGGGTGAACCACCCCGCGAGCAGCACCATGTACAGGGTTTCGCCGGTGGCGTTGAGGAGCAATTGCAGGATGTCCTGCCAGTCGGTTTTCATACGGCCCTCACCACTTGCAGGCTGGGGGCGAGCGAACGGCCCAGGCGCGAGGATGGGTCGGCCTGCAATTGCACCAGGCTGCCGCTTTCCACCACGCGCCCATCGGCCAGGGACACGGCGCTGTCGCAGATCGCCTTGACCACCTCCAGCTCGTGGGTGATCAGCACGATGGTCACCCCCAGTTGCCGGTTGATGTCGCGCAACAATTCGAGGATCGACGCCGTGGTTTCCGGGTCAAGGGCGCTGGTGGCCTCATCCGACAACAGATACGCCGGACGCGCCGCCAATGCACGGGCGATGCCGACGCGCTGTTTCTGCCCGCCCGACAGCTGCGAGGGAAAGGCCTGGGCCTTGTCGCTCAAGCCCACCAATGCCAGCAACTCGGCGACTCGCACGGCACGTTCAGGCTTGGGCATATTGGCGATTTCCAACGGCACCGCGACGTTATCCGCCACGTTGCGCGAATGCAGCAGGTTGAAACCCTGGAAGATCATGCCGATGCGCTGGCGCTGCTGGCGCAAACGCTTGTCGCTCAGTTGCGTGAGGTCCTGGCCGTCCATGAGGATGCGTCCGGAGGTCGGCCGCTCAAGCAGGTTGAGGCAGCGCAGCAAGGTGCTTTTGCCCGCGCCGCTGCGCCCGACGATGCCAAAGATCGAACCATCGGCAATCTGCAACGACACGTTATCCAGCGCCGGTGGCTGGCCATCGGCGTAGGTTTTGCTGACCGCCTCGACGACGATCATTCGGCCGCCACCGGGATCACGGAACCCGCGTATTTCTCGCTGATGAACTTGGCCACCGCCGGTGAGCGCAGGTCGTTGGCCAGCTGCTTGATGCGCGGGTCTTCGAGCAATTTCGGCGTGGTCACGAGGATATTCGCATACGGATTGCCTTCGGCCTTTTCCAGCCCCAGCGCATCCTTGGCCGGCTGCAATCCGGCTTCCAGGGCGAAGTTGCCATTGATCACCGCCAGGTCCACGTCATCCAGGGCCCGCGGGATCTGCGGCGACTCGACTTCGAGGATCTTCAAGTGCCTGGGGTTCTCGGCGATGTCCTTGGGCGTGGCCTGGTCCTTGGAGGCGTCGTTGAAGCCCGGTTTGAGTTTGATCAGGCCGTTGGCTTGCAGCAGGTACAACGCGCGGCTGAGGTTGGTGACGTTGTTCGGCACGGCCACGGTGCCTTTGTCCGGCACCTGGGCGAGGCTGGTGTGGCGATGGGAGTAGATGCCCAGCGGCTCGATATGCACGGTGGCCGCCACCGCAAACTTCTGGCCGAGCGCCTGCTCCTGGGAATTGAGGTACGGCAGGTGCTGGAAGTAATTGGCGTCGACATCGCCATGCGCGAGCAACTCGTTGGAGTTCACGCCGCTGGGGATCTCGATGATTTTCAGCTTCAGGCCCGGGTCGAGCTTTTGCACGTATTCAAGGATTTGCGCGTGGGGAATCGGGTCGGCAGCCACGCGCAAGGCGTCGGCGGCCGACACGCTGAAAGAGGCCAACAACGCCGCCAGGGTAAGTGCAGATTTCTTCAACATAGTGATCTCCTGATCAGGCGGACAGTGCGTGGGGAAGCGTGGCGTCGGCGTAGAAACGTTGGGCGACATCGGGGTGCGAGCGCAGGCGGCCCTTGAGGTAATTCCAGCCGACCTCGCGCAGCAACGGATTGCGCGGATCGCTGGTCGGGCCATGGGCGTCGCGCAGCAGCTCTGGCGCCAGTGGGAACACCGGCACCACCGCGTCGAGTTGCGCACCGAGGAAGAACGCCAGCGACAGGCGCTCGCTGCCCAGCGACGGCGATACCACCCGGTGCACGGTGGCGCGCAGGTAGCCATTGCTGGCCAGTTCCAGCAACTCGCCGATGTTCACCACCAGTGTGTCGGGGCGCGGCGACGCATCGATCCAGCGGCCCTCCTCGACTTCCACCTGCAAGCCGGGCTGGTCCTGCAGCAAAAAGCTCAGGAAGCCGGAGTCCTTGTGCGCCCCCACCCCCTGGCGGCTTTGCTGGGCGTGACGACCGGGGTAGCGGATCAGCTTGATATGCTCGTTGGGCTTGTCGCCGTACAGCGGGTCAAAGGCGTTTTCCGGCAACGACAACGCCTGGGCAAAGGCACGCAACAGGCGCAGCGCCATCTGCGTCATCGCCTGCTGCCAGCCGAGCACCAGCGGCTTGAGTTGCGGCAAGGCTACCGGCCATTGATTAGGGCCTTGCAGGCGCGCCCAGGCCGCCGGATGGTGGCCCGCATCAAGTGGCTCGCGCTCGGCGCCGACGTCAAATTGCTCGCGCAGGTCCGGCTGCCCACGAGTGATCTCCGAGGCCGCGCGGTTATAGCCGCGAAAGTGCGGCGAATTGAGCATGCCCACCGCCAGCTTGTCGGCCTCGGGCAAGGCAAAGAACGCGCGCGCCTGCTGCTGCACTTCGGCCAGCAACGCTGGGTCGATCCCGTGGCCGGTGAGGTAGAAAAACCCGATATGCCGCGCCGCCAGGCGCAACTCGTCGAGGAACTGCTGGCGTTGCTGCGGGCTGCCATCGAGCTGCGACAGGTCGAGCAAGGGCAACGTGGTGATGGACTGCACGTGGGACATCGGCGGCTCGCTCCTTGAACAGAATCCTTGAGAAGCGTCCAAGCTAAACGATCTTAAAAACCCGCAATAAATATCTTTTTAGAATTAGCTTAGGCAGGTCGACCCACCTTCCGCGCTGGCTTTTTGCTTCGTCGTGTATCTCCTTATCGCCAGATACACTGCAATACAAAGGGCACAAGGCAAGCGCGCCGACACTGGCTAGACTGCCGCCCATGAGTATTTAACGAGGAAGACAGCATGGACCATGTCGATCACATCCTGATCGTCGATGACGACCGCGAGATCCGCGAACTGGTGGGCAATTACCTGAAAAAAAACGGCATGCGCACCACCGTGGTCGCCGACGGCCGCCAGATGCGCAGCTTCCTCGACACCACCCCCGTCGACCTGATCGTGCTGGACATCATGATGCCTGGCGACGACGGCCTGCAGCTGTGCCGTGAGCTGCGAGTGGGCAAGCACAAGGCCACGCCGGTGCTGATGCTCACCGCGCGCAACGATGAAACCGACCGCATCATCGGCCTGGAAATGGGCGCTGACGATTACCTGGTCAAACCCTTCGCCGCCCGCGAGTTGCTTGCACGCATCAACGCAGTGTTGCGGCGCACGCGGATGCTGCCGCCGAACCTTTTGGTCAGCGAAACCGGGCGCCTGATCCGGTTTGGCCGTTGGCGCCTGGACACCACCGCGCGCCACCTGCTCGATGAAGACGACACCCTGGTGGCGCTGAGCGGCGCCGAATACCGCCTGCTGCGGGTGTTCCTCGACCACCCCCAGCGAGTGCTCAACCGCGACCAGTTGCTCAACCTGACCCAGGGCCGCGATGCCGACCTGTTCGACCGCTCCATCGACCTGTTGGTGAGCCGCCTGCGCCAGCGCCTGCTGGATGATGCGCGCGAGCCGGCCTATATCAAGACCGTGCGCAGCGAGGGTTATGTGTTTTCCCTGGCGGTGGAAATCCTCGGGGCCGATCAATGACCTTCAAACTCGGCTGGCCACGCACCCTGGCGTCGCAGTTGTCGCTGATCTTCCTGATCAGCCTGGTGTGTGCCCATGGCCTGTCCTTCAGTGCGCAGTTCTACGAGCGCTATATCAGCGCGCGGACTGCCATGCTCGGCAACCTGGAAAACGACGTGTCGACCTCGGTGGCGATCCTCGACCGCCTGCCCGCCAACGAACGTGCGGCCTGGCTGCCGCGCATCGACCGGCAGAACTACCGCTACCTGCTCAACGCCGGCGAGCCCGGCGAGCCGATGCGCAACGATGACATCCCGATGGCCGCCACCTCGATCGCCGAAGCCCTGGGCGAACAGTACGCCCTGACCTTTCGCACGATCCCTGGCCTGCAGAAGCACTTCCAGGCGCACCTGACCCTGGCCGACGGCAACCCGATCACCCTCGACGTACGCCCCGCCGCCCTACCCGTGGCCTACTGGCTGCCGGTGGTGCTGGTGCTGCAACTCGCGCTGCTGCTGGGCTGCACCTGGTTCGCCGTGCGCCTCGCCATTCGCCCGCTGACCCGCCTGGCTCGCGCCGTGGAGACCCTCGACCCCAACGCCCATCCGACGCCGCTGGATGAACACGGCCCGACCGAAGTGGCCCACGCGGCTGCCGCGTTCAACGCCATGCAGCAACGTATCGCCGAATACCTCAAGGAACGCATGCAGATCCTGGCGGCGATTTCCCACGACCTGCAAACCCCGATCACGCGCATGAAACTGCGCGCCGAGTTCATGGAGAATTCGGCTGATCGCGACAAACTCTGGGGTGATCTCAGCGAAATGGAGCACCTGGTGCGCGAAGGCGTCGCCTATGCCCGCAGCGTGCACGGCGCCACCGAAGCCAGCCACCGCATCCACCTCGACGCCTTCCTCGACAGCCTGGTGTTCGACTACCAGGACATGCACAAGCAGGTAAGCCTCAGCGGCAAAAGTGCGGTGGTGCTCGACACCCGCCCCCATGCGCTGCGGCGAGTGCTGGTCAACCTGGTGGACAACGCCCTCAAATTTGCCGGCGCCGCACAGCTGGAAGTCGGTTCGACGACCGAGGGCGAGCTGTCGATCAAGGTGTTGGACGACGGCCCCGGCATCGCCGAAGACGAACTGGTGCAGGTCATGCAACCGTTCTACCGCGTGGAAAGCTCACGCAACCGTGGCACCGGCGGCACCGGGCTGGGGCTGGCGATTGCCCAGCAACTGGTCGTGGCCATTGGCGGTTCGCTGACCTTGAGCAACCGCCCGGAAGGCGGGTTGTGCGCGCAGATCAAGATCAGCTTGTGAGATGTCCCAGCAGGCGCTGGCTTGCCGGCGCTGCGGACACACGGGTGTAGCAGGCCTGCCGCGTCGGTGCGATCGCCGACAAGCCCGCGCCTACAGAAAATCCGTCAGTTCGCCGCCGTAGACGGCTCCAACTGCCGCTGCGCCAACCAGATCTCTTCCTGCAACCACTGGCTGAACACCTGCAACTGCGGCAAATCCGTCTGCTCCGGCCGCGTCACCAGCCAATAGGACTGATGCCCCTCCACATGCACGTTCAACACCTGGGTCAACTGCCCCGATGCCAACTCCGCCGCGACCATATGCCAGTCGGCAATGGTGATCCCCAACCCATCGGTGGCCGCGCGAATGGCCAGGTCCAGCAGGTCGAATTCATACCCGCCCTGGGTATCCACACCGTGGATGCGCGCCGCGTCCAGCCAGTGTTTCCAGGTCAGATAGCGCTGGTCTTCGCTGGCCAGCACATGCAACAAGGTCATGCGGTTGAGGTCCACGCCCTCGTCGCTGCACTCACGGGCATACAGCGACGGCGCGCACACGGCGATATGCCGCTCCTGTATCAGCAACGAACTGTCGAGGCCATCCCATTCGCCGTTGCCAAACCGAATCGCGCAATCCAGCGTGCTGGTCTGCGCCAGGCTGTCCTGCAAACAGGTGGTGATGCTCAGTTCCAGCTCCGGATGGGCCTCGCGCAGGCGGCCCAGACGGGGCATCAGCCAGCGGCTGGTGAAGGTCGGCGGCGCGTTGACGTGCAATCGGTTGGAATGGGTTTTCTGCTGGATGCTGCGCACCGTCAACTCGATCTTGTCGAACGACTGGTGCAGCGCGCGCAGCAACACGCGCCCGGCGCTGGTCAGTTCGAGGTGATGGTGACGACGCTCCAACAAGTTCTCGCCCAGCTGCTCTTCCAACTGCCGGACCTGGCGGCTGACCGCGCTCTGGGTCACGTTCAGCAGCTCGGCAGCCCGGGTAAAACTGCCGGTACTGCCGGCCACTTCGAAAGCCTTGAGGGCATTGAGCCCGGGCATTTTGCGTTTCATGGGAAGCACTCGAGGACGACTGACGAGGCGCCAAGCATCCCATGAGCCAGCAGTTTTTTCCTAGCCAACATGATTTTTTGTATCGCGCAGTAACGATCGCCACGCCAGCGGCGCGTCTATCTCGACACACCGCCACCGCCACGCCGACTAACATGCGTTTAAGGAACGTTTAACCGCTGAATTTATCGTTTGTCGATCGTCGCACCGATGACAAAACTGCGGGCATCTCTAATAAAAACAACATGAGAGCAGCCCCATGTCCGATTCCAACGTTTTAGCGACCCTGGACGGTAACGCGCCGCACCCCGCCGTCGAAGCCCTGTGCAATCAAGTGCAAAGCGGCGAGATCAACCGCCGGCAATTCCTGCGCACCGCCGCCCTCCTTGGCATCACCGTGGCCAGCGCCAGCAGCTTTATCGGCACAGCCCTGCTCGGCAACGATGCCCAGGCCGCCGACGGTACGCCGGCCCGCCAAGGCGGCAGCCTGCGTTTTGCCTGCGCGATCCAGGAAATCCAGGACCCGATGCTGATCACCTGGATCGAGGCGTCGAACCTGCTGCGCAACGCGCTGGAATACTTGACCTGGGTCGACGCCGACAACATCACCCACCCGTACCTCGCCGAAAGCTGGAGCCCGTCCGACGACCTCACCACCTGGACCTTCAACCTGCGCCAGGACGTGAAGTGGAGCAACGGCGACAGCTTCAACGTCGACGATGTCCAGCACAATATCCAGCGCTGGATCGCCGCCGACTCCAAGTCGGTCAACCGCACGGCGTTCCAGGACATCAAGGCCTTCGAAAAAATCAGCGACTACCAGTTCCGCCTGCAACTCAAGCGGCCGATCCTGGCGATCCCGGAGATGCTCAACGCGTTCACCTGCGCCATGGTCCATCGCAGCTTCAAGGCTGGCGATGACTGGGCCAAGAACCCGCTGGCGACCGGGCCATTCAAGTTGGTGTCATTCGCGGTCAACAAGCAGGCGACGTTCGCCAAGCGCGCCGACTATTGGGGCAAGCCGGCCAACCTCGACGAGTTGCGCTATATCGACATGGGCACCGACGTGTCCACCCACCTCGCCGCGCTGCAGGCCGGCCAGGTCGACGTGCTGTACCGCGTGACCGTGGCCGAACTCGACCTGGCCAAGCGCTTGCCGGGCGCGCAGCTGCTCAGCTGCAAATCCGCGCAGACCGTGGTGATGCGCATGGCCTGCGACCAGAAGCCGTTCACCGATGTGCGGGTGCGCAAGGCCGTGGTGCTGTGCGCCGATAACGCGCAAATGCTCAAGGTCGCCTATCGCGGCATGGGCACCCTCGGCGAAGACCACCACGTGGCGCCCTCTCATCCCGAGTACTTTGCGTTGCCCAAGCGCGAGCGCGACGTGGCGGCGGCGAAAAAACTGCTGGTCGAGGCCGGGTTTGCCAATGGCCTGGACATCGACCTGATCGTCGGCAACACCCAGGGCCGCTATGAGCAGGATTGCGCGCAGATCCTGCAACAGAACTGCCTGGAAGCCGGCATCCGCATCAACCTCAAGGTGGTGCCCGCGGCCCAGTACTGGCCGATCTGGGACAAGGCCGCGTTCAGCCTGACCTACTGGGCCCACCGCCCGCTCGGGGTGATGTCCCTGGAGCTGGCCTACCGTGGCGGCGGCGCCTGGAACGAAAGCCACTACCACGACCCGGCCTTTGATGCGGCCCTGGACAAGGCCATGGGCATCATCGACCCCAAGCAACGCGCGGCGGCCATGCAAGACGTCGAGCAGATCCTGCAGGACGCGTGCGTGATCGTGCAGCCGTTCTGGGGCGATAAGTTCACCGCCGTGAGCAAAAAGGTCCAGGGCTTCCAGGTCCACCCCTCCGACTTCTACCCCATGGGCAGTGTCTGGCTGAGCGCCTGATCGACAGGCGCAACACCCCTTCCCATCCCCCCGTCGGAGCGTGCACCTGATGGCTCATTTTCTACTGCGCAAATTGCTGATGCTGCTGGCGACCCTGCTGTCGGTATCGCTGATTGTGTTCCTGGCGCTGGAACTGAATATCGAGGACGTGGCAATCAACGTCCTCGGCCCCTACTCCGCCGCCGACCAGCGCGCCGCGTGGCTGCTGGAACACGGCTATAACCAGCCGTTCGCGTGGCGTTACCTGGTGTGGTTGAAGGATTTCGTCAGTGGCGACTGGGGCACTTCGGTGTACTTTCGCGAATCGGTGCTCAAGCTGCTGCTGCCCAACCTCTGGCAAACCCTGACCCTGGCCGGGCTGGCCTTGCTGGTGATGGTGCCGGTGGCGCTGACCCTGGGCGTCCTCGCGGGGATCCGCCAGGGCTCGCCGGTCGACCGGCTGGTGTCGTTCCTGTCGATCGTCACCACCTCGATCCCGGACTTCGCCAGCGCCGTATTCGTCTCGGCGATCTTTGTGTTCTGGCTCAACTGGCTGCCCGGTGTCAGCAGCATGAGTGACGGCTTCAGCGCCGTCGAACTGGTGCTGCCGCTGATGGTGCTGTGCCTGTTCGGCATCGGCTACCTGGCGCGTATCACCCGCGCGTCGATGGTCGAGGTGATGCAAGCGCCGTACATCCGCACCGCGCGCCTCAAAGGTGCCTCCACGGCACGCATCGTGCTGCGCCACGCGCTGCGCAATGTGCTGATCGCGCCGGTCACGGTGATCATGCTGTACATCCCCTGGCTGCTGTCGAACGTGATCGTGGTGGAAGTATTTTTCGCCTACAAGGGCTTCGGCTCGCTGCTCTATACCGCTTCGCTCAACCATGACGTCTACCTGATCGAAGCCTGCGCGATGATCAGCGGCGTGGTGGTGGGCATCAGCAAGATCTTCTCGGACCTCGCCTACACCTGGCTCAACCCGCGCATCACCCTGCGCAGTCTCGGCGGAGGCCGCCCATGAACCTGCTCAAATCCTTCAAGCATCCGCTGGCGCTGCTCGGCCTGCTGCTGGTCGGCGGCTGGGTGCTGATCGCCGTGTGTGCGCCGTGGCTGGCGCCGCATGATCCGCTGGAAAGTTTCACGCCGCTGCTGACCCCGCTGACTGCCGGCGATGACGGCGCGCGGTTCCTGCTGGGCACCGACATGATTGGCCGCGACATTCTCTCGCGGCTGATCTGGGGCACGCGCACCGTGCTGTTCTGGTCGATCCTCGCCACCCTCACCGCCTTTGCCGTGGGCATCGCCATGGGCCTGTGCGCCGGTTACTTCAATGGCTGGGTCGACGCGGTGCTGTCGTATGTGGCCGACACCGTGCTGTCGTTCCCGGTGCTGGTGCTGTACATCGTGATCATCATCGCCCTCGGCGCTTCGGCGTTGAACATCCTGATCGCGGTGACCTTCACCAGCGCGCCGGCGATCTTTCGCATCATGCGCGCGCTGACCATCGACATCCGCTCGCGCGACTACGTGCTCAGCGCCATCACCCAGGGCGAAGGCTCGCTGCGGATCATGCTGGTGGAAATCCTGCCCAACTGCGGCGGGCCGCTGATCGTCGATTTCTGCCTGCGCATCGGCTACACCGCGATCATGATCGGCGCCCTCGGTTTCCTCGGCCTCGGCCTGCCGCCACCGACCCCGGACTGGGGCGGCATGATCAATGACGGCCGCGCCATGGCCATTTCCTTCCCGCACCTGGTGATCTTCCCCTGCATCGCCATCTCCACCCTGATGCTCGGCCTGAGCCTGCTCGCCGACGGGCTGGATGAACACGCGCAGCAAGGCGCAAGGAGTTGAGCATGAGCAGCCAGCAAACCGTATTGCGGGTCGACAACCTGTCCGTCGAACTGCCCAAGGGCGCCGACCGCAGCCACGCCGTGCAAGGCATCAGCCTGGACGTGCGCAAGGGCGAAATCCTCTGTGTGATCGGCGAGTCGGGCTCGGGCAAGTCCGTGCTGTCGGCGGCGATCATGGGCGATTACGCCAAGGGCCTGCGGCATGCCGGTGGGGTCATCGACTTCCTCGGCGAGGATATCTGCCGCCTCGACGACGCGCGCCTGCGGGCATTGCGCGGCAACCGCATTGCGATGATTTTCCAGGAGCCGATGGCCGCACTCAACCCGGCGATTCGCATCGGCAGGCAAGTCGAAGAGATCTTCGACATTCATGCGCCGCAGATGCCCGCCGCCGAGCGCCGCGAACGCATGCTTGCGCTGTTGGCGTCCACGCAACTGCCGGACCCGCCGCGCATCGCCAACAGCTTCCCGCACCAGTTGTCCGGTGGGCAATGCCAGCGCGTGGTGATTGCCATGGCCCTGGCGATGAACCCGGACCTGCTGATCGCCGACGAACCCACCACCGCCCTCGACGTGACCACCCAGGCCCAAGTGCTGAAGCTGGTGCGCGACCTGCGTGGGCGCGGGCAGCACGGCATCCTGTTTATCACCCACGACTTTGGCGTGGTGGCGCAGATTGCCGACCGCATCGCGGTGATGGAAGGTGGCCGCCTGGTGGAAATCGGCGCACGCGACCAGGTGCTGAATGCGCCCGCTCATGCCTACACCCGCAAGCTGATTGCGGCGGTGCCGGCACTGCATCCCGAACTGCATGTGCCGAGCGAGGACGGCGAAATGGCCTTGCGCATCGAGCACCTGACCAAGACCTACACGGTCGGCGGCAGCTCGGTGGCGGCGCTGCGCGATGTGTCGCTGAACCTGCCGCGCGGCAAGACGCTGGCGATTGTCGGCGAATCCGGCTCGGGCAAAAGCACGCTGGTCAAGGCTGCGATCCGCCTGGTGGACAGCGACAGTGGCCATGTGTGGGTCGGCGACACCGACTTCCTGGCCCTGCGCGGCGCGGCATTGGCCGCCAATCGCCGGCGTATCCAGATGATTTTCCAGGACCCGTATGGCTCGCTCAATCCCCGCCACCGTGTCGGTGACATCATCGCGCGCGCCGCGCAATTGCGGGGGCTGTCGGCCAAGGATGCCTGGGCCGAAGCCGGCGACCTGCTTGAGCAGGTGGGCCTCAAGCGCGATGCCCTGCAGCGCAAGCCTCGGCAGTTCTCCGGCGGCCAGCGCCAGCGCATCGGCATTGCGCGCGCCCTGGCGATGCGCCCGGAAGTGCTGATCGCCGATGAAAGTGTGTCGGCGCTGGATGTGTCGGTGCAAAAGCAGGTACTGGAATTGCTCGCCACGCTGCAGCAGCAGTTGAACCTGAGCATCCTGTTCATCACCCACGACCTGCGCGTGGCGGCGCAGATCAGCGACCACATCGCGGTGATGCGCCAGGGCGAGGTGGTCGAATACGGCACCGCCGAACAGGTGCTGCTGCGCCCGCAGAACGACTACACCCAGGCATTGCTCGCCGCGGCTCCCGGCGCGTCGCAATTGCCGGCGGCCGGGCCGCCGCTACGGCTGATCCGCCCCGCCGCGCACTGAGTTGAAACCTTTTCCCCGCGTCGCAGCGTTCGCTGCGGCAACGGGCTGCTGTTGCCAAAAATAACTAAAAACGAGAGTAAAACCATGCGACCAACGATGCGCTACTTCACCCTTATCCCTGTGCTCGGCGCCCTCGCGGCGCCGGCCATGGCCGTGCAAGTCACCGACAACCTCGACCTCGGCGGCGCCATCCGGGCACGCTGGGACTATGACCCGGACCGCGACATCCAGAAGTTCGGCCTCGACACCGTGTACCTCAGCGCCAAGTACAACTCCGACAGCTGGATCGGCGAAGCGCAGTACCGGTTCTACGGGCGCTCGTACCCCTACCAGTACACCAAGAACTACGGCGATATCCAGTTCGCCAAGTTCGCCTGGGTCGGCTACAAGTTCAACCCCGAGCAACAGGTGCAAGTCGGCCTCAACACCGTGCCGTTCGGGCTGCAGCCGTACTTCGGCAGCACCTTTTATGAAACCCTGGGCAACGTGATCGGCCTGGAAGACGTGCAGCAGGTCGGTGCCAAGTACGTGCAGCAGACCGGCGACTGGAACGTCCAGGCCGGCTACTACCTGCGCCCGGCCTGGCAAGGCAAAGGCACCAGCAAGGGCGTGACCTATTCCAGCGTGATCTCCGGCGCCGACAGCTACGTCGCCGACGGCAGCGACAACCAGGAACGCAACACCGTGGTGCTGCGCGTGGCCAAGGCCCTCGACCTGGGCGGCTGGAAGTCCGAAGTCGGCGTGTCCGGCCTGACCTCGACCCTGGAAAACAAAGACACCGGCAACGACGGCCGCCGCAACGCAGTAGCCGTCCACTACCTGGGCAAGAACGGCCCGTGGGGCCTGCAGCTGCAGGCAGCGCGCCAACAGATGTCACCGCGCAACCCGGGCACCGACAGCGTGGTGACGTTGGGCGGTTATGACGGCACCTTCAACGTGGCCAGCCGGGGCAATTTGTACGTGGCGGACCTGAGTTATGACGTCGGCGGCAAGTACCTGTTCGACCAGGTCAGTGGGGTGAAGCTGTATGCCAACTACAGTGCGTTCGATAAATCCGAGGATCAGTTCAAGACCTCGCAGCGGGTGATTCTGGGGACGTCGTTTTCGGTCAGCAAGTTGTGGGTGGCGACGGAGTGGTTGATCGGCAAGAACGATCCGTATATTGGTGGGAGCAGCTATACCCAGAGCTTGGGGGCTGGGGGTAGTAACCAATGGGAAAATCAGCTGTACATGAACATTGGGTATTACTTCTAATAGGCGGCGTCATTACTGACGCCTTCGCGGGCAAGCCCGCTCCCACATTTGATCGGCGCCGCGGTCCAACTGTGGGAGCGGGCTTGCC
>NZ_JASCPP010000042.1:0-50942 GCF_029959745.1 Pseudomonas sp. PS01298
GGGGCCGGGGGGTCGGCCCCCCCGCGCCCCCCCGCGGCCCCGCCGCGCTCCTGCAAGTTCAGCGGGTCCAGGAAGCTTCGCGTTCCGCCTGCAGGCCGTACCGCTCAATCGCCTGCTGGCACACCTGCGGCTGCAGGCTCCCCTGCTCCACCAACGCCGTCAGCGCTGCCAGCACCAGGTGATAGCGGTCCACTTCAAAGAAATCGCGCAACGCCGCACGCGTATCACTGCGCCCGAAACCATCGGTGCCGAGCACGGTGTAGCGCGAGTCCAGGTACGAGCCAATCATCTGCGGCACTGCGCGCACGTAGTCAGACACCGCGATCACCGGCGCGCCGATGGGCAGGCAATCCGCGAGGTGGCTGCTGCGCGCGGCTTCCTGCGGGTGCAGGCGGTTCCAGCGCTCCACCTCGCGCGCCTCACGCGCCAGTTCGCTGAAACTGGTCACGCTGAACACTTCGCTGGTCACCTGCCAATCGTCTGCCAGCAACTGCGCCGCAGCCTGCGCCTCGCGCACCAGCGTGCCCGCACCGAGCAGGCGCACCTGGGCGCCGGCGGTGCCTTGCAGGCGATACAGGCCCTTGATGATCGCCGCTTCAACCCCTTCCGGCAGGCTTGGCTGCGGGTAGTTTTCGTTCATCAGGGTCACGTAGTAGAACTCGTCCACGTCGTGCTCCAGCATCTGGCGCATGCCGTGGTCGAGGATCACTGCAAATTCACCGGCAAATGCCGGGTCATAGGCGCGGCAATTCGGCACGGTGGCGGCCGTGAGGTGGCTGCTGCCATCCTGGTGCTGCAAGCCTTCGCCGCCGAGGGTGGTGCGCCCGGCAGTGGCGCCGAGCAGGAAACCGCGGGCGCGCTGGTCGGCGGCGGCCCAGATCAGGTCACCCACGCGCTGGAAGCCGAACATCGAGTAATAGATGTAGAACGGCAACATGCGCAGGCCATGCACCGAGTAGCTGGTGGCCGCTGCGACCCAGGAGCTGATGGCGCTGGCTTCGCTGATGCCTTCCTCCAGGATCTGCCCGTCCGTGGCCTCGCGGTAGCTGAGGATCGAGCCGATGTCTTCCGGCTCGTAGCGCTGGCCGACGCTGGAATAGATGCCGATCTGCTTGAACAGGTTGGCCATGCCGAAGGTGCGCGCCTCGTCCGCCACAATCGGCACGATGCGCGGGCCCAGCGCCTTGTCCTTGAGCAGCTGGGTGAGCATGCGCACGAAGGCCATGGTGGTGGACATTTCCTTGCCGTCGGCCGCCGTGGCGAAACCGGCATAGCCCGCCATGGGCGGGATGCTCACCGGCGCAGCAAGCTGGCTGCGGCTGGGCACATAACCGCCTAGGGCCTTGCGCCGCTGATGCAGATAACGCAATTCCAGGCTGTCGTCCTCGGGCTTGAAGAAGCTCAGCGACTCGGCCTGTTCATCACTCAGCGGCAACTGGAAGCGATTGCGAAAGGCGATCAGCGCCTCGCGATCAAGCTTCTTCTGCTGGTGCGTAGTCATCTTGCCCTGCCCCGCCTCGCCCATGCCGAAGCCCTTTTTGGTCTGGGCGAGGATCACCGTGGGCTTGCCCTTGACGCGGCGCGCGGCGTGGTAGGCGGCGTGGATCTTAACCATGTCGTGGCCGCCGCGCTTGAGACGGTCGATCTGTTCGTCGCTCATGCCCTCGACCAGCCTGGCCAAGGCCTCGCTCTGGCCAAAGAAGTGTTCGCGGTTGTAGGCACCGTCCTTGGCGGCGAAGGTCTGGAATTGCCCATCGACGGTGTTCGACAGCGTATCGACCAGCGAGCCGTCGGCGTCCTTGGCGAGCAAGGCATCCCAATCCGAACCCCAGACCAGCTTGATCACGTTCCAGCCGGCGCCGCCGAACAACGCCTCCAGTTCATCGATGATGCGCCCGTTGCCGCGCACCGGCCCGTCGAGACGCTGCAGGTTGCAGTTGACCACCCACGTCAGGTTATCCAGGCCTTCGCGCGCGGCCAGGGTCAGCGCGGACATGCTCTCCGGCTCGTCCATCTCACCGTCGCCGAACACGCCCCACACGTGGCGGTCGGTGGTGTCCTGCAAGCCGCGATGCTGCAGGTAGCGCATAAAGCGCGCCTGGAAAATCGAGCTGATCGGGCCAATGCCCATGGAGCCGGTGGGGAATTGCCAGAAGTCCGGCATCAACCACGGGTGCGGATAGCTGGAGAGCCCGCGCGCACCGGCTTTTGGCCCGCCGAGTTCCTGCCGATAGTGGGCCAGGTCGCCCTCGTCCAGGCGCCCCTCGAGAAACGCACGCGCATAGATGCCCGGCGCGGAATGCGGTTGGTAGAACACCAGGTCGCCGCCAAACCCATCGTTGCGGGCGCGAAAAAAGTGGTTGAAGCCCACTTCGAATAAATCCGCCGCACTGGCGTAGCTGGCGATGTGGCCGCCGAGTTCGCCATACGCCTGGTTGGCGCGCACCACCATGGCCAGCGCGTTCCAGCGCACCAGCGAGGCCAGGCGCTCTTCCGTCGCGAGGTCACCGGGGAACGCCGGCTGCTGCTCGACGCTGATGCTGTTGATGTAGGGCGTGCCGTGGCGCGGAGTCCAGTCGATGTGCGGCGCACTGGCGTCGCGGGCCAGCAGGTCGAGGATCTGGCGGGCGCGCTCGGGTCCGGCGTTGGCCACCAGCGAGGCCAGGGCATCGCGCCACTCGTCCTGCTCCAACTGATCCGTGGCTGTGTGATTGACTGCACTCGCGAAACCGTTCATGGGCACCTCCGGGCTTTTTTTCCAGTTTATGTGGGTGCCGGAGGATTTTTTGCCTGTTATCAGGCGCAGATAGCAGAATTTTGAGCATGAATCACTGCCAATCCTGGTTTTACCAGCACGTTGTGCTCAGCCAACCCGCAAGCCCGCAAGTGTGTTTAAAATGCCGCCCGCTCAATGACTGACGTTTAACGATGACCCCAGACGCCCTCGCCACCCTGCATGCCCACCTGCTCACCGCCCTGGCCACTCCGCCGAGTGAAACCCGGCGCCTGTTCCACGGCCGTGGCCGTTGCTGGCCGGGCCTGGAACAATTGACCGTGGACTGGCTGCAAGGCGTGCTGCTGGTCGCGCTGTTCAAGGAGCCCGAGGCCGCGCACCTGCAGGCCTTGAAACACCTGCTGCAGGCTGAGTTCGGTACGCATACCATTGCCCTGCAACACCGCTACCTGCCGCAAAGCACCACCGAATGGCTGGCGGGCGACGTTGTCGACGAGAAGGTGATTACCGAAGGCGGGCTGCGCTACCTGATCGACCTGGGTAAAAAACAGAATAGCGGGCTGTTCCTCGACATGCGCTACGGGCGCAACTGGGTGCGCGAACAGGCCAAGGGCCAGCGCGTGCTCAACCTGTTTGCCTACACCTGCGGGTTTTCCGTGGCGGCCATCGAAGGCGGCGCCGACCATGTGGTGAACCTGGACATGGCGCGTGGCGCGCTCAGCCGTGGCCGCGACAACCATCGCCTGAATGGTCACGACCTGAGCAAGGTCAGCTTCCTGGGCCACGACCTGTTCAAGTCCTGGGCCAAGGTCACCAACAGCGGCCCTTATGACCTGGTGATCATCGACCCGCCGTCGTTCCAGAAAGGCAGCTTTTTGCTGACCAAGGACTATCAGCGCGTGCTGCGTCGCCTGCCGGACTTGCTGACGCCACAGGGCACGGTGCTGGCGTGCATGAACGACCCGGCCTTCGGCGAAGACTTCCTGATCGACGGCGTAACCCGCGAAGCACCGGGCCTGCGCTTTGTCGAGCGGCTGCAGAATCCGCCGGAATTTCCGGATATCGACCCACAAAGTGGCTTGAAGGCCCTGGTGTTCCGCCAGGGTTGATGCCGAAACGTCCTACGCTTGCTACGCTAAGCAATACACCGGGGTGGTGAACCTTATCCCCCCCTTCCCGGTCGATACCTGCATTCCCCGGCCAGACCCGACGGTGTCACACCGTCGGCTGCCCCGTTTCACCTTTTGGAGAACCGCCCGTGATATCGACCCTGCATGTAGCCAGACTCAAAGCCTGGGGCGCCCACGGCTTTACCGCCACCGGCGTGGTACTGGCCTTCCTGGCCACCCTGGCGCTGCTGGAAAACTCGCCCAAGGCCTGCCTGCTTTGGCTCGGCTTCGCGCTGGTAGTGGACGGCGTCGATGGCTCCCTGGCGCGACGGGTCAATGTCAGCACGGTGCTGCCCAGCTTCGACGGCTCGGTGCTGGACCTGGTGATCGATTACCTCACCTACGTGTTTATCCCGGCACTGTTTATCTACCGCTATATCGACCTGCCGGAATTTACTCACCTGTTCACGGTGTCGGTGATCCTGGTGTCGTCGCTGTTCTGCTTCTGCAACGTGAACATGAAGAGCAAGGACAACTACTTCGTCGGCTTCCCCGCCGCCTGGAACGTGGTGGCGCTGTGCGTGTACATCATCCAGCCGGAAGCCTGGGTGACCTTGCTGACGGTGATCGGCCTGGCACTGCTGACCGTGACCCCGATGAAGTTCCTGCACCCGTTCCGGGTCAAGCGGTTCATGCCGATCAACATCGCGGTGACCACCATCTGGCTGCTGTGCAGCTTTTTGATGGTGATGGATTACCCGAATACCAACCCGTGGACATTTGGGTTGTGGTCGTTGATGTCGGCGTACTTCCTCGGGATTTGTATCTGGCGTACGGCGCTGGAGTGGCTGGGCAACCACAAATAGCCGCGCCGACACCAGTCATTTGCAGGGGCCGGCTTGTCGGCGATTGCGGTTCGTCAGCTCCAGAGAGAGTGGCTGATGTTGCGCTATCGCTGGCAAGCCGGCTCCTACATTTGGATCTGTGCACATCCGGCAGGTAAGATGCAGGCCTTCGGTGTAGCCCCTTCGCTGCGCCCTTCCAAGAATAAGCCCTGCCATGCCCTTCGAACTCAGCGTTGACCTGACCACCCTCGCCATTCTCGCCGTCGTTGCCTTTATCGCCGGTTTCATCGACGCCATCGCCGGCGGTGGTGGCCTGCTCACCACCCCGGCACTGCTCACCGCCGGCATGCCGCCACATCTGGTGTTGGGCACCAACAAGCTCAGTTCCACCTTCGGCTCCGCCACCGCCAGTTTCACCTTTTACCGGCGCAAGCTGTTCCACCCGCGCCAGTGGGTGCATGCCATCGTCGGGACGTTGATCGGCGCCCTCACCGGTGCCGTGGTCGCGCACTACCTGCCTGCCGAAACCCTGAACAAGATGCTCCCGGTGATTGTGTTCGGCTGCGGCCTGTACCTGTTGTTCGGCGGCACGCCCAAGGCGCCGCTGGACGCCGATGCGCCGATCAAGAAGAAATGGCAATCCACCCAGGGCTTTGGCCTGGGCTTCTATGATGGCGTGGCCGGACCCGGCACCGGGGCGTTCTGGACCGTCAGCACGATGCTGTTGCACCCCATCGACCTGGTGAAGGCCAGCGGCGTGGCGCGCAGCATGAACTTTGTCAGCAACGCGGCGGCGCTGTCGGTGTTTATCTTCAATGGCTCGGTGGACTGGATCGTCGGCCTGGCCATGGGCATCTCGGTGATGGGCGGCGCGTTTTTTGGCGCACGCAGCGCTATCAGCGGCGGCGCCAAATTCATTCGCCCGGTGTTTATCACCGTGGTGCTCGGCCTGACAGTGCGCCTAGCCTGGCAACACTGGTTCAGCGTGGCCTAGGCGCCGAGCCACATAGAGGTCGATCAGGTAACGCGCAATCGAACGTGACGCCGGCAGCGGCGGCAGGTCGTGGATGTTGAACCACTGCGCGTCCTCGATCTCGTCGGCCTGGGGCACGATGTCGCCGCCGGCGTACTCGGCGTGGAACCCCAGCATCATCGAATGCGGGAACGGCCAGCACTGGCTGCCCTGGTACTCGATATTCTTGACCTCGACCTGCACTTCCTCGCGAACTTCGCGGATCAGGCAGTCTTCGGCCGACTCACCCGGCTCGGCAAACCCTGCCAGCGTGCTGTAGACACCGGTCACAAAACGCGGCGAACGCGCCAGCAGGATTTCGTCGCCACGCGTCACCAGCACAATCATGCTCGGCGAGATCCGTGGATAGCTGCGCAGGTCGCAGGCCTGGCAAAACATCGCCCGTTCCCGTGGCACCTGGACCATCGCCTGGCCACAACTGCCGCAGAAACGGTGCTCGCGCGCCCAGGTACCGATCTGCGCGGCGTAGCCGAGTACTTTGTAGAGGGTGTGATCGCCTTGCAGCATGAAGCCGCGCAGGCCTTGCCAGCTGCAGTCGGGCACTTGCGCCGCCGCGTCGAGTTCCAGCAGGTACACCGGTTCGCCATCAAGGTGACCGATGCCGTGTTCGGCGAACACAGCAAGGTCCTGGCGCTTGAGCCATTCCCGGGGGAACAGCGGGCCGTTGGCATCATGCAAAAAGCCGTCGCGGCTGCGGGCGACGGCCCAGCCGCCAGGGGCGTCGTTGTCCAGCAGCGTTGTGGTAATCCAGCCTGGGGTCATGTCAGTCAATCCACGAATTCGGGTTTCTGCTTACTCATATGGGCCGCAATGGCCACGCGCAGGTCGTTGGATTGCAACATAGCCGAGTTCCAGGTGGCAACGTATTCCAGACCATCATTGACCGTATGGTCACGCATGTAGCTGATCATCGCCTTGGTGCCGGTCACCGCAATCGGCGACTTGGCGGCGATTTCATGCGCGATTTCGAAGACTCCGGCCAGCAGGCTGTCCTGATCGGCATACACCCGGTTGACCAGGCCGATGCTGCGCGCTTCCTCGGCGCCGAACTGGCGGCCGGTGTAGGCCAGCTCGCGCAACATGCCGTCGCCGATAATGCGCGGCAGGCGCTGCAGGGTGCCGACGTCGGCGGCCATGCCGATGTCGATTTCCTTGATCGAGAACTGCGCGCCCTCGGCGGCGTAACGCATGTCGCAGGCGCTGATCAGGTCGATGGCGCCGCCGATGCAGTAACCCTGGATCGCCGCCAATACCGGTTTGCGGCAGTTGTCGACGGCGTTGAATGAGGCTTGCAGCTCGAAGATCTTGCGGCGCAGCAAGCGTGCGTTGCGCCCCACATCCTTGCCGAATTCATTGGCGACCGAAGCCAGCATCATCAGGTCGATACCCGAGGAGAAATGCTTGCCGGCACCGCTGAGCACCACCGCGCGGACGGCGTCGGTGTCTTCGATCCATTGGAAAATGTCGATGATCTCGGTCCAGAACGCGGCGTTCATCGCGTTGATCTTTTCCGGGCGGTTGATCTGCACATGGGCAACGTTGCCGGTGAGTTCGACGACAAAAGCTTGGTATTCGGACATGGCAGTGATCCCTGACTGGCGAGTGATAAGGCCAGAACTATAACAAGGGTACGCCACGGCGCATCGGCCAAAACCGGGACTGGCAAAGGTAATGGAATGTTGTGAGGACGCGCTGCGTGCAGTGCCGATACATTTCATCCGTAAGGCCCGGTTTATCGGCTATACAATCAGGGCCACTGCCCTGGAGCCGCCTATGCCGACCACGTTTCGCTCATCCTTGATCCTGGCCCTGGTGGTCGTGCTGACCGGCATCGGTGCCGGCTTGGGCGGGATGCTCCTGGCGTTGCTGCTGCATGGCATCCAGCACCTGGCTTACGGCTACAGCCTCGACAGCCTCGTCAGCCACGCAACCTTTTTATCCGGCGTGACCGCTGCAGCGCCCGAACGGCGCCTGCTGGTGCTGGTGGTGTGCGGACTGGTCGCGGGGCTGGGTTGGTGGACGCTTTATCGCTACGGCCGCCCGCTGGTGAGCATCCGGCAGGCGGTGTCCGAGAAGATGCCGATCATGCCGCCCAAGACCACCCTCGCCCACGCCTTGCTGCAGATCATCACCGTGGCCCTCGGCTCGCCGCTGGGGCGTGAAGTGGCGCCGCGTGAAGTCGGTGCGCTGGCGGCGACATGGTTGTCGCAGCGGGCGCGGCTGGAACCGCACATGCATCGCCTGATCGTCGCCTGCGGTGCAGGGGCCGGATTGGCGGCGGTGTACAACGTGCCATTGGGCGGCGCGGTGTTTGTGCTGGAAGTGCTGGTGGGCGCGTTCAGCTGGCCGGCGGCGATCATCGCCCTGGCCACCTCGGCGATTGGCGCGGCGGTGGCCTGGGTCGGGCTGGGTGCCGAATCGCAGTATGTGGTGCCGCACTTTGTGCTGAGCCCGGCATTGATCGCCTGGGCGCTGGTGTGCGGCCCGGTGTTCGGCGTGGCGGCGTATGGCTTCACCCGCCTGACCGGTGCGGCGCGGGCCAACGCCGCGCGCGGCTGGCGCCTGCCGGTGTGGTCATTGATCAACTTCACTATGATCGGCGGCCTGGCGATGCTGCTGCCGCAGATCCTCGGCAATGGCAAAGGCCCGGCGCAACTGGGTTTCGACAATGAACTGACGATCGGCCTGGCGGCGCTGTTGCTGCTGGTCAAGGTGTTGATCACCACCAGCAGCCTGCGCGCCGGCGCCGAGGGTGGCCTGCTGACGCCGGGCCTGGCGAATGGCGCGCTGCTGGCGATCATCCTCGGTGGCGCCTGGAGCCTGGCCTGGCCCGGCGTGCCACTGGGCGCGTTCGCGATCATCGGCGCCGCAGCGTTCCTGGCCGCGAGCATGAGCATGCCGCTGACCGCGATCGTGCTGGTGGCGGAATTCACCCGCATCGACCATGACTTCCTGGTGCCGATCATTCTGGCGGTAGTGGGCGCGGTGTGCGTGAGCAAACTGTGCCAGCGGTTCGGCTAAAAACCCTGCAAACCGCTGGATAAAAACCGCCTCAAGCGCCATCCTTTGCGCTTTAAGCCGCCCCATCAGCGGCGCTCGACGCTCAAGGAAATGCCATGCACGCCCAACCCCTCACCGCCGCCGATTTCGACTTCATCGAAGAGACCCTGCTCAAGTACGGCGACGACCACTCGGTGCTGAACCTGGCCGAACTCGACGGTTACTTCACCGCGCTGGTCTCCAGCCCAGCCCAGGTCGACGTGGCCGAGTGGTTCCCGGCGATATGGGGCGGGCAGAACCCGGAGTGGGACAACATGGACGAAGCACAAAGCTTCCTCGAACTGTGCGTGCGCCACCTCAACACCCTGGCCAGCCAACTGGCCACCGACGCCCGTGGCTTCAAGGCTCGCTTCGACGAAACCGAACACCAGGGCCAGAACGTCACCCTGGCCGAAGAATGGTGCTTTGGCTACATCCGCGGCGCAGCCATCGGCAACTGGCCGGAACTGCCGGCGGAACAAGCCGCACTGCTGGAAAAAATCTCCTGGTGCGCCGAACAGGACAACTTCGAATTACCCGCCGACCTCGACGTGCAAACACACCAGCAGCGAGTCAGCGAACTCGAACCCGCCGCACGCGCGCTGCATGACTACTGGTTGGCAAAACGATAAAAAGCTGCAGAGCGCATCTGAAACCCCGAGTCAGCAAGCCGGCTCCTAAAGGTTTTTGCTTTTGATCTAACCACTCAGGCCGGCTATCAGGCCGCCGTGCTGTTGCTCTTGATCTTGATCTTGATCTAGGCGCCCCATCAAACACGCTGGCCGGAATTCGACATTGATTTGGGGGGTAAACCGGCAGGGATGCCGGTTTAGTCGCCCCGCGCCATGGATGGCGCGTGGCGGCGGCCCCCCAAATCAATGTCGGATTACGGGCACACCGAGCCTAGGCGAGGTGCCGAGTGTTGGGGCAAGAGCGTTTTGGTTACTTTTGCGCTGTTCAAAAGTGACCCGCCGTAAGGGCGGAACCAATCTCAGCCCTCACCCAAATAACGGATATACCCCCGACCTGATCCCCCCACAGTGACACCAAATCCCACCCAATAAATATCAGCAACCACGACCCCAAGCTCGACAAGCACCGCATCTATACCCGATTATTCAAGTCCGCCCCGTCGGCCACTCCGTGCCACCTCGCCTAGAATCAGGAGCCTCGTACCTTGAGTTCGCAGAAAACCGTGACCGTGACACCGCCCAATTTCCCCCTCAATGGCAAGGTCGCGCCCCCCGGCTCCAAATCCATTACCAACCGCGCCCTGCTGCTGGCGGCCCTGGCCAAGGGCACCAGCCGCTTGAGCGGCGCCTTGAAAAGCGATGACACCCGCCACATGTCGGTCGCCCTGCGCCAGATGGGCGTGACCATCGACGAGCCGGATGACACCACCTTCGTCGTCACCGGCCAGGGCAAACTGCAGTTGCCGACGCAGCCGCTGTTCCTCGGCAATGCCGGCACCGCCATGCGCTTTCTGACCGCCGCCGTCGCCACCGTTGAAGGCACCGTCGTGCTGGACGGCGACGATTATATGCAAAAACGCCCGATCGGCCCGCTGCTGGCCACCCTGCGCCAGAACGGCATCGCGGTCGACAGCCCGACCGGTTGCCCACCGGTCACCGTGCACGGTGCGGGCAAAGTCGCGGCCAAGCGCTTCGAGATCGACGGCGGCTTGTCCAGCCAGTACGTGTCGGCCCTGCTGATGCTGGCGGCCTGCGGCGAAGCGCCGATTGAAGTGGCGCTGACCGGCAAGGACATCGGTGCACGCGGCTACGTCGACCTGACCCTGGACTGCATGCGCGCGTTCGGCGCGCAGGTCGAGGTGGTCGACGACACCACTTGGCGTGTGGCGCCGACCGGCTACACCGCGCACGACTACCTGATCGAACCCGACGCTTCCGCCGCCACCTACCTGTGGGCCGCTGAAGTGCTGACCGGTGGGCGCATCGACATCGGCGTCGCCGCGCAGGACTTTACCCAGCCGGACGCCAAGGCCCAGGCGGTGATCGCGCAATTCCCGAACATGCAGGCCACGGTCGTCGGTTCGCAGATGCAGGACGCCATCCCGACCCTCGCAGTGCTCGCCGCATTCAACAACACCCCGGTGCGCTTCACCGAGCTGGCCAACCTGCGGGTCAAGGAATGCGACCGCGTGCAGGCGCTGCATGATGGCCTGAATGAAATCCGTGCGGGCCTGGCCACGATCGAGGGCGATGACCTGCTGGTCGCCGCCGACCCTGCATTGGCCGGCACCGCGTGCAATGCGTTGATCGACACCCACGCCGACCACCGCATTGCCATGTGCTTTGCGCTGGCCGGGCTGAAGGTCGCGGGCATCCGCATCCAGGATCCGGACTGCGTGGCCAAGACCTATCCTGAGTACTGGAAGGCCCTGGGCAGTCTCGGGGTCCAACTGACCTACTGAGGCATCGGCGCCGGAATGGGGAGGCAATGCACATGACAATTCGCCAACCCTGCCCACCCGGCGCCTGCGTCTGCGAACGAGAACAACTGCTGGAACGTCCCGGCGCCGACCTGCGCATCCTCAGCCTGACGCGCCAGGAAGAAAAACGCCTGGTCGAACGCCTCGAAAACCTGCAGAGCCTGCAGGACCTCGAACGCATGCAGCAGCGCATGTACGAACTCCTCGGAATCCGCGTGCACATCGCCCCCGGCCACGCCGAGGTCAAGAGCATGCGCGGCATCCAGATCGTCATCGACGACCTGCCAGGCCTGTGCCGCAAGACCCGCCAATCGATCCCGGCGGCGATTCGCCGGGGCATGGAAAAACACCCCGAGATCGCCTACCGCCTGCTGGATGCCCACGACCTGTTTCGCGACGGTTGAACCGCGCTCGAACCACCGATTGCCGCGCCACGACGGATTCCCTGGCGCGTGGCACTGGGCACACTTGATTCAAAGCAACCTGGAACAGGCTGGCGCTCAGGCGTTCTCTCGCACCTGACGCGGGACAAACAACTGCCGGCCGAGCTTCTCGGCGGTGCGCAAATGGCTTTGCGCGCTGTCGCTTTCCGACTCCAGCAACAGCTCGGACGTCAGCACCTGCGCCCCACAGTAGTCAAAAATCCCGTAGTCGATCTGCGTACGCATCGCCTGGGCATAACCATGTCGTTCAAACGCGCTTTCATCGGCGGCCCCCAGCGCCAGCAGATGCACCTGCAAGTGCCGCAGCTTTTTCACCACCGGCGTGTCCGGGCCGTAGTCGATGGCCCAGCCGTTGACGAACACGCGATCGACCCAGCCCTTGAGCAGGCCCGGCAGCGACCACCAGTAGATCGGGAATGCCAGCACCAGCGCATCGGCGCGGTCGATACGCGCCTGCTCGGCCAATACGTCGGCCGGTGGCGTGGCACGAGTGCGGTGTACGCGGTGGTCGGCGGCGGTGTAGCGCGGGTCGAAGCCTTCGGCGGCGAGGTCGGCGATTTCCACGGTGTGGCCGCTGGCAGTCAGGCCGGCGGCCACCTGCGCCGAGACGGCGTGAGTGAGCGATTGTGGGTCGTGGTGCGCGACAACGATGAGTGCATGCATGACATTGACTCCCTTTGGGCTTAAGCTACGTTTAGTAAGTTACAGCCACTAAGTTACTTTTGGTATATAAGCATGTCAAGCAGTCAGTCCCCTGCCCCACGCCGGCGCTTGAGCCGTGAAGATCGTCTGCGCCAACTGCTCGATGTGGCCTGGCAACTGGTCCGCGATGAAGGCACCGAAGCCCTGACGCTGGGGCGCCTGGCGGAACTCGCGGGAGTGACCAAGCCGGTGGTCTATGACCATTTCGTCACCCGCGCGGGGTTGCTCGCTGCGCTGTATGCCGACTTCGACGCGCGCCAGGACAAGGTGTTTACCCAAGCCATCGAGGCCAGCGATGCCACGCTGGAGGGTCGCGCGTGGGTGATCGCCTCGAGTTATGTCGATTGCGTGCTGTTGCAGGGCCGGGAGATTCCGGGGGTGATCGCCGCGCTGAGCAGCTCCCCGGAACTGGAAACCCTCAAGCGCGAATACGAGGCGATTTTCCTCGCCAAGTGCCGCGACGCGCTGTCGCCCTTCGCGCCCGGCGGCACGGTGTCCCAGGTCGGCCTGCGGGCGGTGCTGGGCGCGGCGGAAGCCTTGTCCCAGGCGGCAGCCAGTGGTGAAGTCAGCCGTGAAGAGGCGCAGCAGGAGTTGCTTGCGACCCTGCTGGCGATGGTCAACCGCGAGCGCGGTTGACGCGGCGGTTTACGCCGGAAGGTTCTGGACGAACAACCGTACCTTGCGCGTCAGTTGATCCAGATGCCGGTCGCGCTGTTTCTCCGCGTCGAGCATCGCGCGCTTGCCGTGCTTTTGCAGCAGGTACGTGTGGATCTGGCGCACTTCCAGCGAGCTGTAGATCGACGCCACGTCCAGCACGCCCATCAGGCCATCAGTGCCGTAGTCGCGGGTATTCATCAGCACCTGGGTGCCGCGCGCGCCCCGCACCTGAAAGCCCATGCGTTCAAAAGCTGGTACTTTTTCTACCGAGCACGCGAGTTCCGCATGGGGATAACGGCTCAACACCTCGCGCATCATCGCGCGCGCCACACCCTGGCGCCGATGGCCGACTTGCACGGCCATGAATGCAATCCCGCAGGCTTGCGGATCGTCCTTGACGGGCAGGTACAGGCAAAAGCCAAGCAGTTCTTCCGCGTCCATCGCCACGACCAACTCGACGGCAATCCCCTTTGAACCGTCCAGGGCTTCCAGGTACAGGTGCACTTCAAAACCGATGGCGTACTGGTAAATGTTGTAGAGCAGGTTGCTCGGCGGCAGCGCGACGCTGCTGATGTCGGTGAGGTTGTCCACCACCATCTGCAGGATCTGCGCATTGATGGGCTCGGGGCACGGTGTCGTGTAGCGGGTAAGGCTGTACATGCAAATTCCTGGGGTTTCGCGTCAAGGCAGCGGCGATTGTACCTGTTGCGGCGAGTGTATGGCCTGCAGGCCGCACCCAAAAGCCACGCCGATATTGACAAGGTAAAATCGTAACGACTATTGTCTGACAACCTGATCAACAAGGTTTTCCCATGCTTGAGCTTCAACGCCCCGATTCGCTGGTCGTCCGGGTTGTCAGTGCCATCCGCGCCGAAATCGACTCCGGCCAACTGCCGCCCGAGTCGCGCTTGCCCACGGAACAGCAACTGGCCGAACAACTCAACGTCAGCCGCTCTGTGGTGCGTGAAGCCATTGCCCAGCTCAAGGCCGATGGCGTGATCACTGCGCGCCGGGGCCTGGGCTCGTTTATCTCGCAGACGCCAGCCGGTACGGTGTTCCGTTTCCCGCAGCCGAATGGACGACGGCCCGACCTCGCGCAGATGTTCGAAGTGCGCCTGTGGATCGAGACCCAGGCCGCCGCGATTGCCGCGCAACGCCGCGATGAAGCCGACCTGCAGCGCATGAAAAGCGCGCTGCAGGACATGCAGGAGCACCGCGACAACTTCGAAGCGGCCGCCCTCGCCGATGTGGAGTTCCACCGCGCCATCGCCGACGCCAGCAAGAATGACTACTTCGTGGCCTTCCATGACTTCCTGCGCAGCCAGTTGGCCAGCGCCCGCAAGACCTCTTGGGAAAACTCCGCCTCGCGTTTTGTCACCGGCTCTGCCGACGCCACCCAGGAACACCAGGCGCTGTTCCAGGCGATTGCCGACGGCGACGCCCAGCGTGCCGCCGCGAGTGCCGAGGCCCACCTGCGCGCGGCAGCACGCCGCCTGAGCCTGGAACTGCCCGCCAAACATTGACCGATTCCACCCTTTTGCAGCGTGTCCCCGACACGCCATTTTTTTAACCAAAACATTAGTCTGACAACCTGATAATCAGACTGATGTGCAACCGCAGGTACCCCACGCAATGATTCACGACTTTTGCATCATCGGCGGCGGCATCGTCGGCCTCGCCACCGCCATGGAGCTGCTCAAGCGCCAGCCGGGCGCCTCGCTGGTGATCCTCGAAAAGGAATCGGTGCTGGCCAAGCACCAGACCGGCCACAACAGCGGCGTGATCCACGCCGGCATCTACTACGCGCCCGGCAGCCTCAAGGCCGACTTGTGCAAGCGTGGCGCCGAAGCCACCAAGCAGTTCTGCACCGAGCACGGCATCAAGTTCGAGGTGTGCGGCAAGCTGCTGGTGGCGTCCAGCCCGCTGGAAATGCAGCGAATGGAAGCGCTGCATGCCCGCGCCCAACTCAACGGCATGCAGGTCGAGCGCCTCGATGCGGACCAGTTGCGCGAGCGCGAACCGAACATCGTCGGCCTGGGCGGGCTGTTCCTGGATGCCACTGGCATCGTCGATTACCGCCAGGTGTGCGAGACCATGGCGCGGGTGATTCGCCGCAGCGGTGGCGAGATCTGCCTGGAACGCACCGTCACCGGCATCCATGAAGACACCGACACCGTCACCATCAACACCCTTGGCGAAACCTGGCAGGCGCGTCACCTGGTGGTGTGCGCTGGCTTGCAGTCGGACCGCCTGGCGACCCTGGCCGGGATCAAGATCGACCACCAGATCATCCCGTTTCGCGGCGAATATTTCCGCCTGCAGCCGGAAAAAAACGGCCTCGTCAATCACCTCATCTACCCGATTCCCGACCCGGACTTGCCGTTCCTCGGTGTGCACCTGACCCGCATGATCGACGGCAGCATCACCGTCGGCCCGAACGCCGTGCTGGGCCTGGGTCGCGAAAACTACCGCAAGTTCTCGATCAACTGGCGCGACGTGGCCGAGTACGCGCGCTTCCCCGGCTTCTGGAAAACCCTTTGGCAGAACCTCGGTTCGGGCACCACCGAGATGAAGAACTCGTTGTTCAAATCCGGCTACCTGGAGCAGTGCCGCAAGTATTGCCCGTCACTGACCCTCGACGACCTGCTGCCCTATGAAGCCGGGATCCGCGCCCAGGCGGTGATGCGCGACGGCAGCCTGGTGCACGACTTCCTGTTCGCCCAGACCTCGCGAATGCTCCATGTCTGCAACGCGCCCTCACCGGCCGCGACGTCAGCCATGCCGATCGGCGCGATGATCGCCGACCGCCTGTTCACGCCCCAGTAACACCCGGCAATACGCCTCCATTTGACAATAACTACAAAGACCCAGAAGGAAGTACAGCATGACGGCATCTGCCTCCATCCCCGGCACCGAAACGCCCGAGCAAACCCGCAAGCGCCTGCGCAAAGTCGCCGCCGCGACCATCTTTGGCTCAATGCTGGAGTGGTACGACTTTTACCTGTACGCGACCATGGCGGCGATTGTGTTCTCGAAAATCTTCTTCGATAACAGCGACCCGAAGACCGCCACGCTGATGGCCTTTTCGACCTTTGCCATCGGCTTTATCGCACGCCCGTTCGGCGGCATCCTGTTTGGCTACCTGGGCGACAAGTTCGGCCGCAAGCAAGTGCTGGTACTGACCTTCTGCCTGATGGGCGTGTGCACCACGCTGATCGGCCTGATCCCCAGCTACGCCTCCATCGGCATCTGGGCGCCGATCGTGCTGGTGTTCATCCGCATCATCCAGGGCCTGGGTGCGGGGGCCGAACTGTCCGGCGCGGCGGTCACCTCCTATGAGCACGCTGCGCAGGGCAAGCGCGGCAGCCAGGGCGCATGGCCGGCGCTGGGCCTGAACCTGGGCCTGTTGCTGTCGTCGCTCACCGTGTACCTGCTGACCATCAACGGCAACGAGTTCCTGCTGGCCGGCGGCTGGCGTATTCCCTTCGTCTGCAGCATCGTGCTGGTGGGCGTCGGCCTGTGGGTACGCAAGAGCATTCCGGAAACCCCGCAGTTCAAGGAGCTGAGCAAAGAAGCCGCCAAGGCCAAGGCCTCGCCGCTCAAGGCCCTGTTCAAGAACGACCTCAAAGGCCTGGCGGTGGTGTTCTTCGTTGCCATCGGCTACAACGCGCTGAGCTACATCTTCAAGACCTTCTCCCTGGCGTACCTGACCCAATTCAAGGGCGTGAATGTGCACGTCACGTCGCTGTCGGTAACCATCGCCAGCCTGATCGCCATCGTCGCCGTGCCCTGCTTCGGCTGGCTGTGTGACAAGTGGAGCAGCAAGCACGTGCTGATCCTCGGCGGGCTGTGCTCGCTGCTGTTCGCCTACCCGTTCCTGGCCCTGCTCAACAGCGGCGAAAGCCTGATGATCTACATCGCGATCGGCGTCGGCACCGGCCTCCTCGCACCGATGATGTTCGCCCCGCAGGGCTCGTTCCTGAGCCGGCAGTTCCCGACCCAGACGCGCTCTTCCGGCTTCGGTACCGGGCGTGAAATCGGCACCGCCATCGCTGGCGGCCTGGCGCCACTGGGTGCGCTGTCGATGGTGGCAGCATCGGCCACCCACTCCACTGATGGCGTGGTGATAATCCTCGCCATTTCGGCGCTGCTGGTGGTGGTGTTTGCGTTGTGTGACCAGGGCCGCAAGCACTCGGCATTCAAGAACTGAGGAAAAAAGTTCGGACCAACGGGTGCATGGACGCACCTACATCGCGCATCATGGGCACTTTCAAGCTCAAGGGTAACGTCCATGCGCGTTCTGTCATTGATGATGGGTCTTACGACGCTGGCCGCCAGTACGGTGTTCTGCGCCAGCGCGATGGCGAATGAAGAAATCCAGCTGGTGCAACAGATCAACGACTACCGCAGCCAGGTACAGCGCTGCGGTGACCAGGGTTCCCAGGAACTGCCACCTTTGGCCAGCGACACCCGCCTGGTGCTGCCGGCCACCAATGTCGGCGACTTGCAACAGGCCCTGGCCCGGGCGGCATACCCGATGGTGAATGTGCAGGCCATCAGCCTGTCCGGCCCCAAGGATGCCCAGGCTGCCATGAAGGCGGTCCGCGAGAGTTTCTGCCGCGTGGTGCTGGACCCGCAATTTGTCGATATCGGTGTGAGCAACAGCGGCCAGGACTGGCGCATCGTGCTCGCCCGTCCACTGCTGTCCAGCGGCCTCGGCGACTGGCAGACCGAAGGCAAGCAACTGCTCACCCTGATCAACACCGCGCGCGCGCAACCGCGCCAGTGCGGCACCCAGGCATTCAGCGCGACCACCCCGCTGTCCTGGAATGACGACCTGGCCGGCGCCGCCAACAGCCACACGCGCAACATGGCCAACGGCAATTTCTTCGACCACCTCGACCACGACGGCCGCACCCCCGGTGACCGCGCTGAACTGGCCGGCTACCCGGCGAAAAACATCGGCGAAAACATCGCCGCCGGCCTGGACACGCCGCGCAAGGTCGTCGACGGCTGGCTCGCCAGCCCCGGGCATTGCGCCAACCTGATGAACCCGCAGTTTCGCGAATTGGGCGCGGCCTATGCCATGGACCCGAAAAGTGATGCGGGGATCTACTGGACCGGTTTGTTCGGCACATCGCAGTAAAAAACAGCGCCCGGATCGCGGAATATTTATCTATTCAAATGGATGCAGCATCAAATTGCCATCTCGTGGATAATTCCGCTGAACTGGCAACGGTCATTCCGGTCTGTTGCTTGTTAGCCTGACCTCTTCAGGCGCTCGACCGATTGTGGCAAACAAGGTGTTCTCCCAATGATGAATTGGCTGCAAAGCAGCAGCGACATGGCTGAGCGGGTACGCCAGCATGATTGGGCAAGTACGCCCCTGGGCCCGCTGGAACAATGGCCGGATGTGCTCAAGACCACGGTAGCGTTGTGCTTTGCCTCGAGCTTTCCCCAGGCCATCGTCTGGGGGCCGCACCTGATCACGCTCTACAACGATGCGTTTGTGCCCATCCTTGGCGATAAGCCCTACTCGCTGGGGCGACCATTCAGCGAAACCTGGCACGAAGTGTGGGACCAGGTCGGGCCCATCGCGGGCGCGGCTTTCGAAGGGCATGCCACCTACGTCGAGAACTTTCCGCTGCTGATCGAGCGCGGCGCGGGCCCCGAGCAGGCCTACTTCACCTTTTGCTACAGCCCCATCCGCGATCCGCAGGGCAAGGTCGTCGGCTTGCTGGACACGGTGACCGAAACCACCGCCACGGTATTTCTTGCGCGGCGCCTGGCGGTGCTGGATGCGATCGGCAACGCCGTGACCAATGCCACCGATGCCGAAACCATCATGTCCACCACCACGCGCCTGCTGGCCGAGCACCTGCAGGTGTCCAACTGCGCCTATGCAGACATGGACGCCGATGAAGACGGCTTCACCATTCGCGGCAATTGGGCGGCGCCCGGCTCGCCGAGCATCGTCGGACGCTACAGCCTGGCCTCGTTCGGTGAGTTGGCCGTACAACGCCTGCACGCCGGCGAGCCGGTGGTGGTGCAGGACAATCGCATCGAATTCGAGCCGCACATCGCCGCCAGCTACCAGGCCCTGGGCGCGTTGGCGACCGTGTGTTTCCCGCTGATCAAGCATGGCCGGCTCACCGCGCTGATGGCCGTGCATCACAAAGCGGCGCGCGTGTGGTCGCCCTATGACCTGGCCCTGGTGGGCGAAGTCACCGAACGCTCCTGGGCACATATCGAGCGCGTGCGCGCCGACGTCGCCGTGCGTGAGGGCCTGGCGGCATTCACCGAGCTGAATGCGACCCTGGAACAGCGGGTGGCGGAACGCACCACCGCCCTCTCCCAGGCCGAAGCCGCGCTGCGCCAGTCCCAGAAGCTGGAAGCCATCGGCCAGTTGACCGGCGGTGTCGCCCATGACTTCAACAACCTGCTGACGATCATTCGCTCGTCGGTGGATTTCCTGCGCCAGCCCGGTCTCTCCGAGGAGCGGCGCCAGCGTTACATGGGCGCGGTGTCGGACACCGTCGAGCGGGCGAGCAAACTCACCAGCCAGCTGCTCGCCTTCGCCCGGCGCCAGCCCTTGAACCCGGAAGTGTTCGATGTGAGCCTGCGAGTCAAGAATATCGGCGAGATGCTGGAAAGCCTCACCGGGGCGCGGATCCAGGTGCGCGTCGAGTTGCCCGACAGCCCGTGCCATGTGCGCGTCGACTCCAGCCAGTTCGAAACCGCGCTGATCAATATGGCCCTCAACGCCCGTGACGCCATGAACGGCCAAGGCACGCTGACCTTGCGCGTGGCCACCGTGGCGGCCCTGCCGCGTATCCGTGGCGACGCCGAGTCGCGCCAGCCCTTCGTCACGGTGTCCCTGGCCGACACCGGCAGCGGCATGGCCAGCGACAACCTGGAGCGCATCTTCGAGCCGTTCTTTACCACCAAGGCCGTCGGCAAAGGCACCGGGCTGGGTTTGTCCCAGGTGTTCGGTTTCGCCAAGCAGTCCGGCGGCAACGTCGACGTGGCCAGCACCCCGGGCCAGGGCACGGTATTTACCCTGTACCTGCCGGCCGTTGAGTCCCAGGCAGTCCAGTTGGCGCACCTGCAGCAAGCCGCGTGCCCGGACCATGACCCGTCGCACCGCCATATCCTCATCGTGGAAGACAACCTCGACGTGGGCCGCTTCGCCAACCAGATCCTCCAGGACCTCGGCTACCAGACCACCTGGGCCACCGATGCAGAACAGGCACTGGCGATGGCCGGCGCGGACGCCATGGCCTTCGACGGGGTGTTCTCAGACGTGGTCATGCCGGGGATCACTGGCGTGATGATGGCCAGGGTGCTGCGCGAGCGCCGGCCGGACCTGCCGATAGTCCTCACATCGGGCTACAGCGAGGAGCTGGCTGACAGCGGCTATGAAGGCTTCGAGTTCCTCGCCAAGCCCTACTCCGCCGACCAGGTCGCACGCGTGCTGGCCAAGGCCATGCTCAAGGACTGAGCCTATTCCGCCACGGCCACTTGATTGCGACCCAAAGCCTTGGCGCGATACAGCGCCTTGTCGGCGGTGTTCATCAGGCCGTGCAAATCCTGATCAAGGGTATGGGTGGAGGCCACGCCGAGGCTGGCGGTCAAGCCATGCACCGGCTCGGAGACCAGGCCGGAATCGCCTTGACCAACTGCTCGGCGATGTCTCGCGCTGCCTCCAGCGAGGTATTGGGCAGCAGCACCGCGAACTCCTCGCCCCCCAGGCGGCCGTACACATCGGCCTGGCGGAACGAGGCACTGATCACCCCGCCAATCTGGCGCAGCACTTGGTCACCGGCCTGGTGACCGTAGGTATCGTTGATCTGCTTGAAGTGGTCCATGTCCAGCATCAGCGCGCACAACGGCTGCTGGTTGTGGCGGCATTGCGCGTACAACACCTGGGCATGTTCGAAAAACGCGCGACGGTTCATCAGCCCGGTGAGTTCGTCGGTCTGTGCGGCGCGTGTAGAGATGTTGTGGGCCCGTTCCATTTGCCGGGTCAGGCGAAAGGCTTTTTCCAGCGCATCCGACAGCTTGCGCGTGGCGCTGACCACAAAGGTGGAGAACACCAGCACCGCGACAGCCACCCCGACTTGCATCGACGACGGCTGGAACAACAGCCACAGCGTGCACGGCAGCAGCACCAGGGCCAGGGACGCCAGGGTCATGTAGCGATACGCGGAATAACACGAGACGGCACTCACCGACATGCCCACGGTAAACAGCATGACCAGCACCTGCGACACTCGATCGTCGGTCGGCATCACGGCCAGTGCGCCGGCGCCCCAGACGCCGGCAGACAGCATCAGCGTGATCCAGTAGCGACGCTCCCAGCGCTGCGGGGTGCGCTCGTCGTTGGGACAGCGGAACCACTCCATGAACATCTTGACCCGCAGCAATGACGTGGCCGCCAGCACCAATAGCCAGACCAGCATGACCGTGTGGTCAAAGCGCTCCCAACACAGCCAGCAGAGCATCACCGCAGCGAGGTAACTGCCGAAAATCGCGGCAAAGGACTGCCGAAACAACTGATGCAAACGGTCAGTCCGCACCTGTTCCTCTATAAAGCAATCCTGGTCCTGCCTACGCCCAAGGCCGTTCATGAAATTCGCCTGATTCAACTGCCACGACAAGGGTGCCATTGTGGCACCCTGCCAGTAGCGCGGACAACAGAATCCAGCCGTTTAGAGCGCTTTAAAGCGCTTGCGGCCGCAGAATCAACACACCCAACGGCGGCAGATTCAAGGACAGCGAGACCGCCTGCCCATGGCGCGGCTCATCACGCGTGGAAACGGTGCCACCGTTACCGTAATTGGAGCCCGCATACAGGTCGGCGTCGCTGTTGAGCACTTCGCTCCAGCTCCCGGCAAACGGCACCCCGACGGCGTACGCCTCACGCGGCACCGGGGTGAAGTTGGCAACCACCAGCACCGGCTTGCCATCCTTGCTCCAGCGCAGCCAGGCATACACGCTGTTGATCGCATCGTCGCCGATCAGCCATTGGAAGCCTTGGGGCGCGTCGTCCTGTTCGTGCAGGGCCGGTTCCTCGCGGTACAGGCGGTTCAGGTCGCCCACCAGTTTCTGCACGCCGCGGTGTTCCGGGTATTGCAGCAGGTACCAATCCAGCTGCTGGTCGTGGTTCCACTCGCGCCACTGGCCGAATTCGCAGCCCATGAACAGCAGTTTCTTGCCAGGGTGCATCCACATGAACGCCAGGTAAGCGCGCAGGTTGGCAAATTTCTGCCAGCGGTCGCCGGGCATCTTGTCGATCAACGAGTGCTTGCCGTGCACCACTTCATCGTGGGAAATCGGCAGGATGAAACGCTCGGACCAGGCATACACCAGGCCGAAACTCAGTTCATTGTGGTGATGGGCGCGGTACACCGGGTCCTGCTGGATGTAGTGCAGCGAATCGTGCATCCAGCCCATGTTCCACTTGTAGTTGAAACCCAGGCCGCCCTGTTGGGTGGGCTGGCTGACGCCGGGCCAGGCGGTGGATTCTTCGGCGATCACCAGCGCGCCAGGCGCCTCCAGGGCGACCACGTCGTTGAGGTGGCGCAGGAAGTCGATGGCTTCGAGGTTCTCGCGACCGCCGTGGCGATTGGGCACCCATTCGCCGGCCTTGCGCGAATAATCGCGGTACAACATCGACGCCACGGCATCCACGCGCAGCCCATCGATGTGGAAGTGCTTGAGCCAGTGCAGCGCCGAAGCCAGCATGAAGCCGTGGACTTCGGTGCGGCCCAGGTTGTAGATCAGCGTGTCCCAATCCTGGTGAAAGCCTTCGAGCGGATTGGCGTATTCATACAGCGCGGTGCCATCGAACTGCGCCAGGCCATGGGTATCGGTAGGAAAATGCGCCGGCACCCAGTCGAGAATCACACCAATATCCGCCTGATGCAGTGCATTGACGAAGTAGGCAAAGTCTTCCGGCGAGCCAAAGCGTGCCGTCGGGGCGAATTGCGACAGCGCCTGATACCCCCAGGAGCCGCCGAACGGGTGCTCCATGATCGGCATCAGTTCAACGTGGGTGAAGCCCAGTTGCTGCACATAGGGCACCAGCCGTTCGGCCAGCTCGCGCCAGTTGTATTGGCGCGAGACCTCGCCCGCCTCGTCCAGCTCGCACTGCCAGGAACCCACGTGCAGCTCGTAGATCGACAGCGGCGCGGTGGTCTTCTGGCGCTCGACGCGCGACTGCATCCACGCATGGTCCTGCCAGTCCACCTGCAATGGCGCCGCGACCTTGGAGGCGGTGTCCGGCGGCAGTTGGGTCGCCAGCGCCATCGGGTCGGCCTTGAGCGGCAGGATCCCGTTGGCAGCGAGAATTTCGTATTTGTAGGCTGCGCCCGGTTGCAGGCGTGGGATAAAGATCTCCCATACACCGGACGGATGACGCAGGCGCATCGGGTGCCGACGCCCGTCCCAGATGTTGAAGTCGCCGACCACCGACACACGCCGGGCATTCGGCGCCCACACGGCAAATCGCACGCCCTCCACGCCGTCGACGCTGGTCACCTGGGCGCCCAGGCAGCTGCCGAGGTCGCGGTGATTGCCTTCGGCAAACAGGTACAGGTCCATTTCACCCAGCAGCAGTTGCTGGAAGCTGTACGGGTCTTCGGTGATCTGCTCACCGCCCGCCCACTGGATTTTCAGCAGGTAGGCCTGGCGAGTCGCGAAGTGCCCGACAAACAAACCCGGCACCTGGGTCGCATCGAGGCTGCCGATCTGCTCGCCGCTGTCGCGTGCCAGCACCTGCACACTGAGGGCTTCCGGCAGGAAGGCGCGGATAAACTGGCCGCCCTGCTCGTCATCGTGCGGCCCCAGGATCGAGAACGGATCATGGTGCTCGGCGCGCACCAGCGCTTCGACGTCGTTGGACGCCGGCAATGCAGTCAATTTCGGCTGCAGCGGTTCTTTATGTGTAAAGCTCATGACGTCTCCCCACCGCGTACAGTTTTCGATATAGGTACAAGCCCACTCAGCAAGCCGTGCAACCCTTGCAGGGGCACTGGCAGCCAGGTCGGGCGATTTTCCGCTTCGTAAGCCACTTCATACGCGGCCTTCTCGAGGCTGAACAACGTCAGCGCAGCGTCCTGGCCCTTGGCATCCTGCCAGTCATGCGCCAGTGTAGACGTAGCTGCCTGATAAGCCTGGATAAATGCCTGGCGCGCTTCTTTCAGGTAACGATCGGTCACGCGCTTGCGGGCAACGTCCGCCTCCGTCGAGTGATCCACGCCCTGCACATTCAGCGCCATCGCCGCCGCGTAATCAAAGGAACGCAACACCCCGCTCACATCCTTGTACGGGCTGTGCTTGCCCCGGCGCTCATGCAGCGGCCGCGCAGGCTCGCCTTCAAAGTCGATCAGGTAGGCATCGCCCTTCACCACCAGCACCTGGCCCAGGTGCAAATCACCGTGGACACGAATGCGCAGGCCGCCCAGCGTGGCTTTCGCCAAGGCCTGCACATGGCTGGCAATGGCTTTTTTCTGAACCAGCAATTCACTGACCAGCGCCTGATCGCCAGGGTTCAATTGGCTTTGGTGCAGCTTGAGCAATTGCAGCGCACGGTCGATCTGTGCACCGACATCCTTGGCCCAGGCCTGGGTATCCTTGACTGTGGTGACCTCGGGCTTGAAGTCTTTGTTGGTGGTCTTCGCGCCCAGTACCCCATGCATTTCGCCCAGGCGCTGCCCGAGCAATCCGGCAAAGTCGGCCAGTTCGCCCAGGGCGTTGTAGTGCTGTTCCTGCTCAGAAATGGCTTCGGCAAGTTCGTCGCGGATCGCGCGTTCGAGGTTGTTCTGGGTCCAGCTCCAGGCATCGCCCTGGTTGCTCAGGTAGCCTTGGGCAATCATCAATAGGTTGTCGTCGCCCGCCGCATCGCGGCGCACCATCGAGCCCAGCAATGGCGAGATGTTCGGGTAGTCGGCGGCGGTCAGGTAGGCGCTCATTTCCAGCTCCGGGTGCACCCCGGCGCTGACTTTGCGGATCAGTTTGAGCACCAGGCTTTCGCCCACCACCACTGAACTGTTGGACTGCTCGGCCGACAGGTAGCGCACCACCGACTCGTCATTGAGCTGCAACTTGGCCAGGTGCGGCGTGGCTTCAAAACGCAGGTCGCCATCGCTGGTGTTCAGCACGGTGCCGGCTTGCAGGCCCTGGATGACCGCGCGAATGAAGTGCTCAAGGCTGAAGGCATCCGTCACCAACCCGACCTGGCGCACACGGCGCACGCGGGCCAGCGCCAGTTGCTGCGGCAAGGCGCTGGTGAACTGGTCTTCGCCGAGAAAGCCGAATGGCAGCTGATAACGGTTGACCTGGCCACCGGCGGTCACCTCAAGCTCGCTGAGCAACACCGGGTGCTGCGGGTCGCCAAAGCGTGCGCCATAGACGATGCGCACACTGTCGATGGCCGTGTCCTTGCCGGCAAACCAGCGCCGCTTGGGCAGCCAGGCCGGCAGCGAGGTCTGCTCCAGGGTCGCGCGGCACGGCTCTTCGAGCAGCTCTTCCATGCGTTTTTTCAGCACCAGCGTGGTGAAGTCCGGCATGCTTTGCGCCGGTTCCACATGCCAGCTCGGCATCTGGTTTTCTGCCGCCAGCACGAACCAATAGAAGCCGTAGGGCGCCAGGGTCAGCAGGAAATTCAGCTGGCCAATCGGCGGGAACGCATTACCGCCCAGCATCTCCACCGGGACCATGCCGGCGAAGGCCGACAGGTCCAGTTCGGCCGCCTGGGCACTGCGCGACACGTTGGCCACGCACAGGATGATTTCGGTGCGCCCATCGTCGCCGGTGAATTCGCGGGTGTAGGCGAGGATGCGGCGGTTGCTTGGCGAGAGCATTTTCAGGCTGCCACGGCCGAACGCCTTGGACTGCTTGCGTACCGCAAGCATGCGGCGGGTCCAGTTGAGCAGCGAGTGTGGGTCCTGGGCCTGGGTTTCGACGTTGACCGACTGGTAGCCGTATTGCGGGTCCATGATCGGCGGCAACACCAGGCTCGCCGGGTTGGCGCGGGAAAAACCGCCGTTGCGGTCGATGGACCACTGCATCGGCGTGCGCACCCCGTCACGGTCGCCCAGGTAGATGTTGTCGCCCATGCCGATTTCATCGCCGTAATACAGGGTCGGTGTGCCTGGCATCGACAGCAACAGGCTGTTGAGCAGTTCGACACGTCGACGGTCACGCTCCACCAACGGCGCCAGGCGCCGGCGGATACCCAGGTTGATCCGCGCGCGGCGGTCAGCGGCGTAGTAGTTCCACAGGTAATCGCGTTCTTTGTCGGTGACCATTTCCAGGGTCAGTTCATCGTGGTTGCGCAGGAAAATCGCCCATTGACAGTTGGCGGGGATCTCCGGGGTCTGGCGCAGGATGTCGGTGATCGGGAAGCGATCTTCCTGGGCCAGCGCCATGTACATGCGCGGCATCAGCGGGAAGTGGAAGGCCATGTGGCACTCGTCGCCGTCATCGCCCTTGCGGTCACCGAAGTACAGCTGGGTGTCTTCAGGCCACTGGTTGGCCTCGGCGAGCAGCATGCGGTCGGGGTAATGCGCGTCGATCTCGGCGCGGATCTGCTTGAGCACGCCATGGGTTTCAGGAAGGTTTTCGTTGTTGGTGCCATCGCGTTCGATCAGGTAGGGAATCGCGTCCAGGCGCAGGCCGTCGATGCCCATGTCCAGCCAGTAGCGCATCACCGACAGCACGGCTTTCATCACCTGCGGGTTGTCGAAATTGAGGTCCGGCTGGTGGGAATAGAAGCGGTGCCAGAAGTACTGGCCGGCGACCGGGTCCCAGGTCCAGTTGGATTTTTCGGTGTCGAGGAAAATGATGCGTGTGCCGTCGTACTTCTGGTCATCATCCGACCACACGTAGAAGTCCCGCGCCGCCGAACCGGGCTTGGCCTTGCGCGCGCGTTGGAACCATGGGTGCTGGTCCGAGGTGTGGTTGATCACCAACTCGGTGATGACCCGCAATCCGCGCTTGTGGGCCTCGGCGATAAAGCGCTTGGCGTCGGCCATGGTCCCGTAGTCGCTGTGCACGCCCCGGTACTCGGCAATGTCATAGCCATCGTCGCGGCGCGGCGAGGGGTAGAACGGCAGCAGCCAGATGGTGTTCACGCCCAGGTCGGCGATGTAGTCGAGCTTGGCGATCAGCCCGGGAAAGTCACCGATGCCGTCGTTGTTGGAGTCGAAATAGGATTTGACGTGAACCTGATAGATCACCGCGTCCTTGTACCAGAGCGGGTCTTTGATAAAGGTGGCAGCCTTGGGTTTCTTCGCCATTGGAAACTCCTGAAATGCGTGAATATCCACTTGAAACACCGCGAACCCTTGTCGCGGCCGGCTTGCCGGCGGTCGCGGTGTTTCAGCGAAAAAAAGGTGTCAGGCCCGCTGCCATCGCCGGCAAGCCGGCGCCTGCAGGGGGAGACGGTCTCAGGCAACAGTGAGGCGCCAGATCCCGAACGGCATATGCGGCTCCAGGCGGGTCCACTGGTTTTTGCCGTACCAGGTCCAGCGATGGCCGTTCATCAAGTCTTCGCCTTGGGTCTGGGCATCGTCGGGCAGGCCCAACTCCCATAACGGCAGCTCGAAATGCGCTTCCTGGGCGTTGAACGGGTCGAGGTTGACGGCCACCAGGATGAAGTTGCTGCCATCCTCGCTGCGTTTGCCGAAATACAGGATGTTGTCATTCCAGGCGTTGTAGAGCTTGAGGCCCAAGTGCGTGTGCAAGGCCGGGTTCTGTCGGCGAATGCGGTTGAGTTGGGCGATCTCGGCAATGATGTTGCCGGGCGCGGTGAAGTCCCGTGGACGGATCTCGTATTTCTCCGAGTCCAGGTATTCCTCTTTGCCCGGCACCGGCGCCGCTTCGCACAGCTCGAAACCCGAATACATGCCCCACAGGCCCGAGCCCATGGTCGCCAGTGCGGCGCGGATGAGAAACCCCGGCCGACCGGATTCGTGCAGGAAGCCGGGGTTGATGTCCGGCGTGTTGACGAAGAAGTTCGGCCGGTAGCATTCACGCCACGGCGACTGGTTCAGCTGCGTCAGGTACTCACCGAGTTCGGCCTTGGTGTTGCGCCAGGTGAAATAGGTGTAGCTCTGGGAATAGCCGACCTTGCCCAGGCGCGCCATCATCGCCGGCGTGGTGAACGCCTCGGCGAGAAAAATCACGTCGGGGTACTTGGATCGCACGTCGCTGATCAGCCATTGCCAGAACGGCAGCGGCTTGGTGTGAGGGTTGTCGACGCGAAAAGTCTTCACGCCCTCTTCCACCCAGCCCACCACGATGTCGCGCAATTCGGTCCACAGGCCCGGGATTGCGTCGGCGGCATAGAAGTCGACGTTGACGATGTCCTGGTATTTCTTCGGCGGGTTCTCGGCGTATTTGATCGTGCCGTCCGGGCGCCAGTTGAACCAGCCCGGGTGTTGCTTGAGCCACGGATGGTCCTGGGAGCATTGGATGGCGAAGTCCAGGGCGATTTCCAGGCCGTGATCGGCGGCAGCCTTGACCAGGCGCCGGAAGTCATCGCGGCTGCCCAGTTGTGGATGGATCGCCTCATGGCCGCCCTCCTCGCTGCCGATGGCATACGGGCTACCCGGATCCTCCGGACCGGCGGTCAGGGAATTGTTCTTGCCCTTGCGGTGGCTGCGGCCGATGGGGTGGATCGGCGGGAAATACAGCACGTCGAATCCCATGTCGTGGATCATCGACAGGCGCGAGTGCACATCGTTAAAGGTGCCGTGGCGGGCGGGATCGTCAGTGATCGAGCGCGGAAACAGCTCGTACCAGCTGGCAAATTGCGCCGCCTCGCGCTCGACATCAATCGGGTAGACACGGCTGATGCTCAAATAGGCACGGTGGTCGGCCTGGGTCATCAAATGTGCACTGTCTTCGTGCAGGAACTGCGCGACCTGCTCGGTTTCCAGCAGGCCGGAGAGTTCGTGGTGCAGCAGCATCAGGCGGTCGCGCAACTCGTTGTCGCTGCGTTCGGCGGCCTGCAGCACCAGGCTGCGGCCTTCCTGCAACTCCAGGCTGACCGGTACCCCGGCCTCATGTTTCTTGCGCAGTTCGTAGCAGAAGCTGGCGAAGGTATCGATCCAGGCTTCAATGCAGTATTCGTGGGGGCCTTGGTCACTGACGGTGAACCCGCCCTCCCAGCCATTGTTGCCGACGTCGTTCATCACCACGCTGTGCCAGTGTTCCTGGTGCAGCGGGCGCCAGCGGATCAGCACCGCCAGCTTGTCGTGGCCGTCGGCAAAGACTTTGCTGGTGACGTCAATGCGCTGGCCAACCACCGCCTTGACGGCGAATTCGCCGCCATCGATCACGGGGGTGGTGCTTTCGATCGCGATCCTGGGCAGCAACAATGCCTGGGACAGCGGCAAGAGGGATTCTTCTGGAACCTGTGTTTCAGCAGTCATCGAGCATCTTCCCCTTACGCCCTGTGGACGCTCTTTGCTTGATCTGAATTCTGAGACGACGCCGCTCTCCCTGAGCAGGGCCGTATAAGGTCCGAGCCTGCCTCACCGGGAAAAGTTCAGGTGGATGTGCGGCCATTGAGCGGGAATCAAATCGCCCCGGCGGCTGTCCACCGATAGAGCAAAGCACAAAGGAGGCCACACCGATGAATATCCCGATCCCGGCAGAAACCCCGGACCCGAATATCGACAACCCGACGCTGCCACCCACCGAGCCGGAGCCGATTCCGGAACAAGACCCACCCCAAGATCCGCCACCCGTGGAGGAGCCGCCGACCACCATGCCACCCGTGATTGTCAGCCCTTCTCAAAGCGCTTGACGATTTTCGGCATCACGCTGAACACCAGCAGAGCCAGCAAGGTACTCAGCACCGCTGTCGATTCCCGGCCCAACCCGGCCGAGACCCCAATCGCAGCGGTCATCCACAGGCCGGCGGCGGTGGTCAGGCCCTTCACGTGCCCTTCTTCCTCATCCTTGCCCTTGATGATGGTCCCGGCGCCGAGGAAGCCAATCCCGGCAATCACACCCTGGACCACGCGGCTCATGGCATCGGCCTGATTGCCGGACATCTGCGGCACCATCACGAACAGCGCCGCGCCCAGGGCCACCAGCATGTGGGTGCGCACGCCCGCGGCCTTGCCCTTGCTCTCGCGCTCGAAACCGAGAATCCCACCCAGGACCGCTGCGATCAGCAGGCGCACGGTGATTTGGGTGAGTTGTTTCGCATCGCCGATATCGGCAAATTCAGCTTGCAGGGTTTGCCACACTTCTTGCCACCAGGCGTCCATGGATGCCGTCCTTTTTGTCTTTATGGGTCAACGATGGACAGCGGCGACCGCCAGTCAGTTGCCTTGAACCCGCGCACATCGCTGCGCCCTAACGTTCATAGCCCATGAGAAAGGAGAACGGCATGCCCATTCGTATCGAAAACCAGCTGTGCTACTTCATGCTCGATGACAATGGCCAGGAACAGAGCGTGCCGGCGACACGGGTCAATATCGTTACCGACACCGAAAAATCCATGTCCTACGTGGAATTGGCGGCCGAGCGGATCTACATCACTGAAGCCGAGGCCGATGCGCTCACGGTCGCCGGCGCCCACGACGGGCGCCAACATGTGAAGGCCGAAGAACCTGGTTCGTTGATTTAATTGATCTGTATCAGCACGCCCAGGATAGCGCTGCACCCCTGATGCAACGGGGTGCAGCACATTGTCGCAGCGGCGCTCGAAGCCCCTATCTGATCCGCTTTTTATCGCCCTAGCTGAGTCTGTTATGCACACAGCGCCACGCGCATAGTTCATCCGCCTGATGGAGGCTGATGAGCGAACGACCATGAGCGAAAGAATCCCCACCGTGGAAACCTTTGTGCCCATACACCCAAAGAAGGTGAAGGCCAAATCCAGTGACAACCTGATTCATACCCGCAGCTTCACCGGCCTGTTCCGCACCTTGCGTATCGGCGGTGCTGGCTTGCTGTTCCTGGCCTTCTTCGGCACCGTGTGGCTGAACTGGGGCGACCGCCAGGCGGTACTCTGGGACCTGGCACAGAGCAAATTCCATATCTTTGGCGCGACCTTCTGGCCCCAGGATTTCATTTTATTGTCAGCGCTGCTGATCATCTGCGCCTTCGGCCTGTTTGCGATTACCGTGTTCGCCGGCCGCGTGTGGTGCGGCTATACCTGTCCGCAAAGCTCGTTCACCTGGCTGTTCATGTGGTGTGAGAAAGTCACCGAAGGCGAGCGCAATCAACGTATCAAGTTGCAAGCGGCGCCTTGGAGCCTGGAGAAACTGGCGCGGCGCGCGGCCAAGCACACCCTGTGGCTGGGCATCAGCGTGCTCACCGGGCTGACCTTTGTCGGCTACTTCACGCCCATCCGCCCGCTGGCCGCCGAGCTGCTGACCTGGCAAATGGGCGGCGTCAGCCTGTTCTGGGTGCTGTTCTTCACCGCCGCCACCTACCTCAACGCCGGATGGCTGCGCGAAGCAGTGTGCATGCACATGTGCCCGTATGCGCGCTTCCAGAGTGTGATGTTCGACAAGGACACGCTGACCATCTCCTATGACGCCGCCCGTGGCGAAAGCCGTGGCCCGCGCAAACGTGAGGCCAGGCCAGCCGACGTCGGCCTGGGAGATTGCATCGACTGCCAGCTCTGCGTGCAGGTGTGCCCCACCGGTATCGACATCCGCGACGGCCTGCAAATGGAGTGCATCGGTTGCGCAGCCTGTGTCGACGCCTGCGACTCGATCATGGACAAGATGGGTTACGCGCGCGGCCTGGTGAGCTACACCTCCGAACATCAACTGCAAGGTGGCAAGACTCATCTGCTCAGGCCACGCCTGATCGGCTACAGTGCCGTGCTGCTGGTGATGATTGCCGCGCTGGTGGTGGCCCTGGTGGGGCGGCCGATGGTGTCGCTGGATGTGACCAAGGACCGCGGCATGTTCCGCGAAAATGCCCAGGGCCTGATCGAGAATATCTACAGCCTCAAGGTCATCAACAAGACCCAGCAACGCCAGGATTACCGCCTGGAACTGGTGGACGGTGAAGGCTTCCAGTTGCAGGGCAAGACCGAGATCAGCCTGGCGCCTGGGGAGATCAGCGATGTGCCGGTGTCCGTGGCCCTGCTGGCCGACAAACCGGCCAGCAGCTCGCAGACCTTGCGTTTCAAGGTCACGGATGTGGATGAACCCTGGATCTACAGCGCGGCCGACAGCCGTTTTGTCGCCCCGCTGAACCGCTGAGGTCTATCCGATCCAGTGGCGATTCAACTGTGGGCGCTGACTTGCCGGCGCCTGCCATGGACTTGCGTACACTTTCAAAAAGCTGATTAGGCCCCCATGAAACGCTACGAAAAATTTGCCGACGACATTGCAGAACTGATCCGCTCCGGCGTGCTCGGCCCCGGCCAGCGTGTGCCTTCGGTGCGCTACGCCAGCCAGACTTACGGCGTCAGCCCATCGACAGTGTTCCAGGCGTATTACCTGCTGGAGCGACGTGGGCTGATCCGCGCCCGGCCGCGCTCGGGTTACTTCGTCAATACCCACGCACCGAGCCCGTTTTCCGAGCCGGTGGTGAGCGAGCACGTGCACGAGTCCACTGAAGTGGACGTGAGCGAACTGGTGTTCTCGGTGCTGGACTCGATCAAGGACCCCAACACCGTGCCGTTCGGCTCGGCCTTCCCCAGCCCGATGCTGTTCCCGCTGCCGCGCCTGGCCCGCTCCCTGGCCAGCGCCAGCCGCGAGATGGACCCGCGCCTGGTGGTCACCGACATGTCGCCGGGCAACCCGCAACTGCGTCGGCAGATTGCCCTGCGCTACATGGTCGGCGGGCTGATGTTGCCCATGGAAGAACTGCTGATCACCAATGGCGCCCTCGAAGCACTCAACCTGTGCCTGCAGGCCGTGACCGAACCCGGCGACCTGGTCGCGATCGAGGGCCCGGCGTTCTACGCCTGCCTGCAAGTGCTCGAACGCCTGAAACTCAAGGCAGTCGAAATCCCCGTGCACCCGCGCGACGGCATTGACCTCAACGCGCTGGCACAAACCCTGGAGCGCTACCCGATCAAGGCCTGCTGGACCATGACCAGCTTCCAGAACCCGATGGGCGCGACGCTGCCAGAGGCCAAGAAGCAGGCGCTGGTAGAACTGCTGCGCAGCCATCAGGTGCCACTGATCGAAGACGATGTGTACGCCGAGTTGTATTACGGCCAACACGCGCCGAAACCGGCCAAGGCGTTTGATACCGAGGGCCTGGTGATGCACTGCGGCTCCTTCGCCAAGAGCCTCGCGCCCGGCTATCGCGTGGGCTGGGTGGCCGCCGGGCGCTATGCGCAGAAAGTCGAACGCCTGAAGCTGATGACCTCGCTGTGCCCATCGATGCCGGCCCAGGCGGCGATTGCCGATTATCTGCAGCACGGCGGCTACGACCGGCACCTGCGCAAATTGCGCTATGCCCTGGAAGAACAGCAAAGCGCCATGCTCGCCGCCATTGCGCGTTACTTCCCGGCCCAGACCCGCGTCAGCCAACCGGCCGGTGGCTATTTCCTGTGGCTGGAATTGCCGGAGCAAACCGACTCATTGAAGTTGTTCCAGATGGCGCTGGCGCAAGGCATCAGCATTGCGCCGGGCCCGATCTTCTCGGCTACCCAGCGCTTTCGCAACTGCATCCGCCTGAACTACGGCAGCCCGTGGACTGAAGCGTCGGAAAAAGCCATGGAGACCTTGGGGCGGATCGTCCGCTCCTTCTGATCCCGATGCCTTGTGGCGAGGGCGCTTGCTCCCTCACCCCAACATCAACGGCCGCCGCCCAGGTCCAGGAACGTACCGGTGGCATACGAGGCCTTGTCCGACAGCAACCAGATAATCGCTTCCGCGACTTCATCCGGGCGTCCGCCACGGGCCATGGGGATACCGGATTCGAGTTTGCTGACGCGGTCCGGGTCGCCGCTCAAGGCGTGGAAGTCGGTGAAGATATACCCCGGGCGTACCGCGTTGACGCGAATGCCCTCACCCGCGACCTCTTTGGACAGGCCCAGGGTAAAGGTGTCGAGTGCGCCCTTGGAAGCCGCATAGTCAACGTACTCCCCCGGCGAACCCAGGCGCGCCGCCACCGATGACACGTTGACGATACTGCCGCCCTGCCCGCCATGCCTGGGCGACATGCGCAGCACCGCGTGCTTGGCGCAGAGGATCGGGCCGAGCACGTTGGTCTTCATGATTTTCAGGATGCGGAATTCAGACATTTCATCGACCCGCGCCTTGTGCGCCACGGTGCCGGCGTTGTTGACCAATGCGGTGACACGCCCCAACTCGGCATCCACTCGGTTGAACAGCGCGATCACCTCATCTTCAATGCTGACATCCGCACGCACGGCAATCGCCTGGGCGCCCAAGGCACGCACCTGTTCGAGGACGCTGTGGGCGGCGGTTTCATCGGACTGGTAGTTGATGCAGATGCGATAGCCCTCGCGAGCTGCCAGCAGTGCCGTCTCGGCGCCAATCCCGCGGCTACCCCCGGTGATGATGACAACTTTGTCCATGCGTGCAGTCTCCTGATCCAACCTGATGGTTATGGTTGGATCCAATACTAACCGTCACGCACGGCTTTTGTCAGGCGCGACTGCCTCTTCGGCACGCTGGATGTCGAGCATGAAACTGTCGGCCGGCAGCGGATGGCCGAGCAGGTAGCCCTGCAAGGAATTACACCCCAGGCGGGTGAGGAAATTCTGCTGCACATCGGTCTCCACCCCCTCGGCGACAATCCGCAAGCCCAGGGCCTGGCCCAGGGCAACGATCGCCGAAACGATGGCGGCATCGTCGCTGTCGTGCTCCAGGTCACGCACGAAGCCGCGGTCGATCTTCAACTCGTTGGCGGGCAAGCGCTTGAGGTACATGAGGCTGGAATAGCCGGTGCCGAAATCGTCAATGGACAAATCCACGCCCATTTCCGACAACTGCTGCAACACCGTCATGCTCGCATCGGCATCGCTCATGGCGGTGGTCTCGGTGATTTCCAGGGTCAGGCTGTTGGCCGGCAACTGGTGCCGCGCGAGTGCCGTGGCGACACTTTTGACCAGCCCGGCATGGCAGAACTGCAGCGCCGAGAGGTTCACGGCGATGCGCCAGTCTTCATAGCCCTGCGCATACCACAGACTCATCTGGCGGCAGGCCTCGTCGAGCACCCACTCACCAATCGGAATGATCAGGCCAGTCTTCTCCGCCAGCTCGATAAAGGTCGCCGGCAGCAACAGGCCCTGTTGCGGATGTTCCCAGCGCAACAACGCCTCGGCACCGACCGGGATGCCACTGACCGCATCGAACTTGGGCTGGTAGTACAGGCGAAATTGCTGCTGCTCGACGGCATTGCGCAGGTCCTGCAGCAACTGCAGCTGCTTGCGCGCATTGGTATTCATCGACACATCGAAAAAGCTGTAGCCGTTCTTGCCCATGCCCTTGGCGTGGTACATCGCGGCGTCGGCGTTCATCAGCAGTTCCTGGGGGCTGCTGCCATTGCCCGGGAACATGGCGATGCCGACGCTGGCGGAGATTTTCAGTTCATGCTCGGCCACCTGGAACGCGCGATTGATCAGTACCACCTGGCGCTCAGCAAGGCCGAGGGCGTCATCCGGCTGGGTCAATTGTACGAGCAACACAAACTCATCCCCGCCGATGCGCGCCAGGGTGTCCTGGCTGCGCAGGTCCTCGCGCAGGCGCAGGCCGACTTCGCGCAACAGTTGGTCGCCCATATGGTGACCAAAGGCATCGTTGACCGGCTTGAAGCCGTCGAGGTCGATAAACATCAGCGCGAAGCAACCGCCCTGCTCTTTGACCGCTTGCATGGCCTGTTGAATGCGATCCGCCAGCAACGTGCGATTGGGCAAGCCGGTGAGCATGTCGTGCAACGCCAGATGGGTGAGCTCCTGATTGGCCAGGGTCAGCGAGTCGGCGAGTACGGCCGTGCGGGCTTCCAGGCGCGCGTCGAGCAGCGAGGTCAGCAACGCGATGATCAACACCGCCAACGAGGTCACCAGCACCAGGTTATCCAGGCCCTTGCCGCTCAAGCCGCTCAACGCGGCGCCGCAGTAGCTCTCATCGGCAAATTGCGCCGCCGCCATGCCGGTGTAGTGCATGCCGACGATGGCGATCCCCATCACCACTGCCGCGCCGCCCCGGGCCAGGCGCACGTAGGGGGTGTTGCGGCGCAGATTGAACGCAATCCACAGCGCAGCACCGGAGGCCACCACCGCGATCAGCAACGAGGCGCCGAATAAGGTGGGGTCGTAGTCGATGCCGGGGGTCATGCGCATCGCGGCCATGCCGGTGTAATGCATGCTGGCGATGCCGGCCCCCATGATCAGCGCACCCAAGGCCAGCTGCCACGCGGGCAATCGTGGCTGGCTGACCAACCACAAGGCAAAACCACTGGACAACACTGCGATCAATAACGACAGCGCGGTAATGCCCAGGTCAAACCCCAGGGCAAACGGCAGGCGCAGCGCCAGCATGCCGATAAAGTGCATGGACCACACGCCCACTCCCATCGCCAACGCCCCGCCGGCCATCCACAGGTAAACGGCGCGTCCCTTGGCCGTCGCGAGACGACCGGTCAGGTCCAGGGCGGTGTAGGAAGCGAGAATCGCGACAAACAGCGAAATCACGACGAGCGAGGGGGAATAACTACCGATGAGCATGGGACTTCTCGTACACAACGGGCCCGAGAGACCCGTGCGAAATGGCAAAGCGGGCGATTGTAGCGAGATTAATTCTTGAGCACTTGATTAATTATCAGAGCGCCATTAGTGGCAATTTGACGCCAATGATCTGGCTCGCGGGCGCTGCGCAAGGCACTGCAGACGCCGCCTTTGCAAGCCGGCGCCGACAGTGGATTGGGGTGGGTCAGTCCTTTTCGGCGATGGGCGTTTGCCCATCCCAGCCACCGCCCAACGCGGCGATCAATTGCACGCTGGCCACCAGGCGCGTCTGCAGCAAGGTCAGCACGGTGCGCTCGTTGCTCAGCGCGGTGGCCTGTACCGTCACCACGTCCAGGTAGGCGATCAGCCCGGCCTTGTACTGGTTCTGGGTCAGGCGCAGTGACTCGCGCGCGGCGTCGAGTGCTTCATTGCTCACCACTGCTTCGTCTTCCAGCACCTTGAGCTGCACCATGTAGTTTTCCACTTCACGGAAGCCGTCGAGCACGGTCTGGCGGTACTTGGCCACGGTTTCGTCATAGGAGGCCACGCTGCGGTCGACTTCCGCCGAGCGCTGGCCGCCGTCGAACAGGGTCATGGCCAGCTTGGGGCCCACCGACCAGAAGCGGTTCGGCAGGCTGATCCAGTCGGCGTAGGTGCTGCTGGAATAACCGCCGGCCAGGCTCAGGCTCAGGTCCGGGTAGTAGGCTGCCTTGGCCACGCCGATATTCGCGTTGGCGGCGATCACCGAGCGTTCGGCCGAGGCGATATCCGGTCGGCGTTCCAGCAGTTGCGACGGCAGGCTCACCGGAATCTGCGGCAGCGCCGGGATGTCCTTGCTCACCGCCAGGTTGAAGTTGGCCGGAGCCTCGCCGATCAATACGGCAATTGCGTTTTCCAACTGGGCACGCTGCCAGATCAGGTCGATCAGGCTGGCCTGGGTGGTCTTGAGCTGGGTCTGCGCCTGGGCCACCGCATCCTTGCCTGAGACGCCGGCACGGTATTGGTTTTCGGTCATTTGCAGGGAGCGCTGATAAGTCTCCAGGGTCGCTTGCAACAGGCGCGTCTGCTCATCCGTCACGCGCAATTGCAGATAGCTTTGCACCAGTTCCGACTGTTGGCTCAGGCGCATCGCCGCGAGGTCGGCCGAACTGGCCTCGGCACTGGCTTCGTTGGCTTCCAGGCCACGGCGCAACTTGCCCCAGATATCCGCCTCCCAACTCACGCCCAACTGCGCGTTGAGGGTGTCGCGGATGCCACTGCTGGAACTGCTGAGGCTGGCGTTACTGCTGCCGGTGCCCTGGCTCGCGCGGGTTTTGCCGGCGCTCAGGTCGACGGTGGGGTAAAACGCCCCGCGCGAACTGCGCACCAGGGCCCGGGCCTGGCGAAAGCGCGCCTCGGCCTGGGCCACGGTCTGGTTCGAGTTGTTCAGGCGCAACACCAGGTCATTGAGTTGGCGATCGCCGTACAACTCCCACCAGGCGCCACGGGCCAGGGAATCGCTCGGCGTGGCCTGGCGCCAACCCTGGGCTTCCTTGAACTGTGCAGGCTCGACCACTTCCGGGCGCTTGTAATCCGGGCCGACGGCGCAGGCGCTGAGCAGCAGCGCAAGCCCCATCGTAGGCGCGAGTTTGCTCGCGAAGGTCGTCAACGAAAACGCGCCCAGCCGGGGCACACGCGGTGTCCGGGTTTTTTTCGCCGGCAAGCCGGCGCCTGCGGAGCAAGGCGCGTTGTCGAGGTCCGCCACGGCGACCGGATGCGGTGCGTTGGCGTTGATTGAGTCAGTCATAGCGCAGTGTCCAGGGCAGCATCGGTGCGCACGCCGCGCCAGGCGTTGAAACGGTGGCGCGCGCGGTCGAGATAGAGGTAGACCACCGGGGTGGTGTAGAGGGTCAGGACCTGGCTGAACACCAGGCCGCCAATAATGGTCAGGCCCAGCGGGTGGCGCATTTCCGCGCCATCGCCGGTGCCAAGCAGCAACGGCAAGGCCCCGAGGATGGCCGCCAACGTGGTCATCAGGATCGGGCGCAAACGCAGCAGGCAGGCACTGCGAATCGACTCCAGCGGCCCCATGCCGTCGTTGCGTTCCAGTTGCAGGGCGAGGTCGATCATCAGGATCGCGTTCTTCTTCACCACACCGATCAGCAGGAACAGCCCCAGCAAGGAGATCAGGCTGAACTCGCCCCCGGTCAGGTAGATGGCGAGCATGGCGCCAACCCCGGCCGACGGCAGGGTCGAGAGGATCGTCAGCGGGTGGATGTAGCTTTCATACAGGATGCCCAACACCAGGTACACCGCCACCAGCGCGCCGAGGATCATGAACGGCTGGCCTTTCTGCGTGGCGGCGAAGGCATCGGCAGTACCGGCCATCTTGGCGATCACGTCTTCCGGCAGGCCGACCTTGGCAATCGCCCGCTCGATGGCGGCCGTGCCCTGCTCCACCGTGACGCCGGGCGACATGTCGAAGGCGATGTTTTCCGAGGCGAACTGGCCTTCGTGGCTGACGCGATCATCCGCCAGGCTGTTTTCATAATGGGCAATGGTCGACAACGGCACCCGTGCGCCCGTGGAGGTAATCACCTGCATCTGGTTGAGGGTGATCGGGTCCTGGGCGTATTTGGGGTTGACCTCCATCACCACCTGGTACTGGTTGAGGCTGTCATAGATGGTCGAGATCTGCCGCTGGCTGTAGGCGTTGTTGAGCACCGCCGTGACCATGTTCATATCGATGCCCAGGCGCTTGGCCTGGTCGCGGTCGACAATCAGCGTGACCTGGGCCGCGCCGCGCCCTTCGCGGGCGTCGATGGCGGTCAGCTCCGGCAGCTCGCGCAAGGCGGCGACCACTTTCGGGTACCACAGGCGCAACGCGGCCAGGTCACCACTTTGCAGGATGTAGGAATACTGCGCGCTGGTCTGGTCGCGGCTGCCGCCAAATTGCAGGTCCTGGTCGGCCATCAGGAACAGGCGCCCGCCCGGCACCAGCGGTACATCCTTGCGCAGGCGCTCGATCACCGCCTGGGCGGAAATCTTGCGCTCGCTGATCGGTTTGAGCCGCACCAGCATCACCGCGTTGTTGGTGCCGTTGTTGCCGCCGATAAAGCCGGCCACGCTGAGCACTGCCGGGTCCTTGAGTACGGCCTTGCGGAAGGTTTCCATCTTCGGCTGCATCACGCTGAACGACAACCCGTCATCACCGCGCACAAAACCGATCAACTGACCGGTGTCCTGCTGCGGCATAAAGGTTTTCGGCACCACCACGTACAGCGCCACGTTCACGCCGATGGTCAGCAACAGGCTGAGCAGGGTCAGGCGGCGGTGACGCAGCACCCAGTCGAGGCTGGTGGCGTAGCCGGCGACCATGCGGTCGTTGATCTTCTGGCTCCAGCGCTGCAGGCCGGTCATTTGCCCTTTCACGTGCGGCTTGAGCCAGCGCGCGCAGAGCATCGGCGTCAGGGTCAGCGAAACAATCAGCGACACAATGATCGCCGCCGACAAGGTGATGGAAAACTCGCGAAACAGGTTGGTGACAATGCCGCCCATGAACAGGATGGACAGGAACACCGCCACCAGCGACACGTTCATCGACAGCAAGGTGAAGCCCACTTCCTGGGCGCCCAGGTACGCCGCCTTCATCGGCGGCACGCCGTCGTCGATATGCCGGGAAATGTTCTCCAGCACCACGATGGCATCGTCGACCACCAGGCCGGTGGCGAGGATCAGCGCCATCAGCGAGAAGTTGTTCAACGAGAATCCGTACAGGTACATGATCGCGAACGTGCCCACCAGCGACACCGGCACCGCCAGGGTCGGGATCAGCGACGCACGGAAATTGCCGAGAAACAGGTAGACCACCAGGATCACCAGCCCCACCGCAATCAGCAAGGTCATCTCGGCTTCATGCAACGTGGCGGTGATCACCGGCGAGCGGTCCATGGCCAGGCTGAGCTTGACGCTGGATGGCAGCACCGCCTGCAACGCCGGCAGTTGCGCCTTGATCTGCCTGACGGTCTCGATGATGTTGGCGCCGGACTGGCGGTTGATCACCAGCAGCACCGCCGAGTCATTGTTGAAGAAACCACTGTTGTAGCGGTCTTCGACGCCGTCGCTGATCTTCGCCACGTCGCCCAGGCGCAGGGCTGCGCCGTTCTGGTAGCGAATCAGCAGCGGCTCATAGTCCTTGGCTTTTTCCAGCTGGTCGTTGGCCTGGATCTGCCAGTTGCGCTCGCTGTCTTCCAGGGAGCCCTTGGGCCGCCGCTGGTTGGCGTTGGCGATGGTGTTGCGCACGTCGTCCAGGGCCACGCCGTACTGGTCCAGAGCCTTGGGTTCCAGCTCGATGCGCACCGCCGGCAGGGAACTGCCGCCGATCTGCACTTCGCCCACGCCCGGCACCTGGGACAGGCTTTGCGAAAGGATGGTGGACGCCAGGTCGTACAACTGGCCCTTCTGCAACACGTCCGAGGTCAGCGACAGCACCATGATCGGTGCCTGGGACGGGTTGATCTTCTTGTAGGTGGGCATGCTGCGCATGCCGCTGGGCAGCAGGTTGCGCGAAGCATTGATTGCCGCCTGCACTTCTCGCGCCGCGCCGTTGATGTCGCGGTCGGAGTCAAATGCCAGGATCACCCGGGTGGAGCCCTGGCTCGACGAGCTGCTCATGGTGGTGATGCCGGCAATCGCGCCGAAGGAGCGCTCCAGCGGCGTGGCCACGGTGGACGCCATCACCTCGGGGCTGGCCCCCGGCAGGCTGGCCGACACCACGATCACCGGGAAGTCGATCTGCGGCAACGGCGACACCGGCAGCAGGTTGAAGCTCACGCCCCCCAGCAACATGATCGCCAGGCTCAGCAGCATGGTGGCTACCGGCCGGCGAATGAACGGTCCGGACAAATTCATGACTCAACCGGCTCCAGGCTTTGCGGCTCTTTGCGCCAGCGACGGCCCAGGCGATCGAAGTACAGGTAGATCACCGGCGTGGTGAACAGCGTCAATACCTGGCTCACCAGCAAACCGCCGACCATCACCAGGCCCAGGGGCTGACGCAGTTCGGCACCGGAACCGGTGGCCAGCATCAGCGGCACCGCACCAAACAGCGCGGCCAGGGTGGTCATCAGGATCGGCCGGAAACGCAACAGCGCCGCCTGGTAGATCGCGGTCTGCGGGTCGAGGCCCTGGTTGCGTTCGGCGTCGAGGGCGAAGTCGATCATCATGATCGCGTTCTTCTTCACGATACCGATCAGCAAAATGATGCCGATGATCGCGATCATGCCCAGGTCATTGCCGCTGAGCAGCAACGCCAGCAAGGCTCCCACCGCCGCCGACGGCAACGTGGACAGGATGGTGATCGGGTGAATGTAACTCTCGTAGAGCACGCCGAGCACGATGTACATGGTGACCACCGCCGCCAGGATCAGCAGCAAGGTACTCGACAACGACGCCTCGAACGCCTGCGCCGCGCCCTGGAACTGGGTCTGCACGCCCACCGGCATGCCGATGTCCTTCTGCGCCTGGTTGATCAGCTCCACGCCTTTGCCCAGCGCGACGCCGGGGGCCAGGTTGAACGACATCATCACCGCCGGGAACTGGCCGATATGCGCAATCGCCAGTTGCGCCTGGCGCTGCTCCACATGGGCCAGGCTGGACAGGCGCACCTGGCCGCCATCGGTGGTTTTCACGTGGATCTGGTTCAGCGCCGCAGGGCCGAGGGTTTCCCCGGACTGCGCCTGCAGCACCACGCGGTACTGGCTGGCCTGGGTATAGATGGTCGAAATCTGCCGCTGGCCGAAGGCGTCATACAGCGCGTCGGTAATGGTCGACACACTGACACCCAGGCGCGAGGCCGCATCACGGTCGATTACCAGGTACACCTGCAGGCCTTTGTCCTGCAGGTCGCTGGCCACGTCGGTGAGTTCCGGCATCTGGCTCAGGGCGTGCACCAGCTTGTCGCTCCACAGCGCCAGCAGGTCGGCGTCCGGCGAGGACATGCTGAACTGGTACTGCGTGCGGCTGACGCGGTCTTCAATGGTCAGGTCCTGCACCGGCTGCATGAACAGGCGGATGCCGACCATCTTGTCGATTTCCGGTTGCAGGCGGGTGATCACCTGGGCCGCGCTCAAGTCGCGCTGGCCATGGGGCTTGAGGTTGATCAGCAAGCGACCGCTGTTCAGCGTGGCGTTATCGCCATCCACGCCGATATACGACGACAGGCTTTCCACCGCCGGGTCGGCGAGGATGATCTTCGCCAGCTCCTGCTGGCGCTGGCTCATGGCCGCAAACGAAATCGACTGCGGGGCTTCGGAAATCCCCTGGATCACGCCAGTGTCCTGCACCGGGAAGAAGCCCTTGGGCACCACCAGATAGAGAACTACGGTGAGGCCCAGCGTGGCGATAGCCACCAGCAGGGTCAGCGGCTGGTGCTTGAGCACCCACTGCAACTTGCGCCCGTAGGCTTCGATCAGCCAGTCGATCCAGGCGCCGCTGGCCTTGTAGAAACGGCCCTGCTCCTCTTCCTTGGGTTCACGCTTGAGCAGGCGCGCGCACATCATTGGCGTGAGGGTCAGCGACACCACCAGGGAAATCAGGATCGCTACGGCCAGGGTGATGGCAAATTCGCGGAACAGCCGCCCCACCACATCGGCCATGAACAGCAGCGGGATCAGCACCGCGATCAGCGACAGGGTCAGGGAAATCAGGGTGAAGCCGATCTGCTTGGCGCCCTTGAGCGCAGCATTCAAGGGTGTCTCGCCCTCCTCGATATAGCGCGAGATGTTCTCCAGCATCACGATCGCATCGTCCACCACGAAGCCGGTGGCGATGGTCAGGGCCATCAGCGTCAGGTTGTTAATCGAAAAACCGGCCAGGTACATCACGCCGAAGGTACCCACCAGCGACAGCGGCACGGCAATGGACGGGATGATCGTGGCGCTGACCCGGCGCAGGAACAGGAACGTCACCATCACCACCAGGGCAATGGCGATGAGCAATTCGTGTTGCACATCGGTGACCGAGGCGCGGATGGTCTGGGTGCGGTCGGTCAGCACCGTCACATCGAGGCCGGCCGGCAGGTTGTCGGTGATGCTCGGCAGCAGCGCCTTGATGCGGTCGACCACCTCGATCACGTTGGCACCCGGCTGGCGCTGGATATTCAGCAGCACGGCCTGGTTTTCATTGGCCCAGGCGGCGAGGCGCTCGTTTTCCGCACCGTCGACAATTTCAGCCACGTCTTTAAGGCGCAGCGGCGCGCCATTGTTGTAGGCCAGGATCAGTTCGGCATATTGCTGCGGCGAGACCAACTGGTCGTTGGCATCCAGCATCGACACTCGCGTGGGGCCGTCGAAGTTGCCCTTGGGCTGGTTGACGTTGGAGGCGGCGATCAGGGTGCGCACGTCCGACAGGTTCAAGCCGTTGGCCGCCAGGGCCTCGGGGTTGACCTTGATGCGCACGGCCTGGCGCTGGCCGCCGGCGATGCTGACCATGCCGACGCCGCTGATCTGCGCGATTTTCTGCGCCATGCGCGTGTCGACCAGGTCGTTGAGCTTGGGCAGCAGCATGGTCTTGGAGGTGATCGCAAGCGTCAGCACCGGGGTATCCGCCGGGTTGACCTTGTTGTACACCGGCGGCGCCGGCAAATCCTTGGGCAGCAGGTTGGTGGCGGCGTTGATCGCGGCCTGCACCTGTTGCTCGGCGACATCCATATTGATGTCGAGGTTGAAGCGCAGGGTCAGCACCGACGCGCCGCCGGAGCTGGTGGACGCCATCTGGGTGAGACCGGGCATTTGCCCGAACTGGCGCTCCAGCGGCGCGGTCACCGCACTGGTCATCACATCGGGGCTAGCGCCGGGGTACAGGGTCATCACCCGGATGGTCGGGTAATCCACCTGGGGCAACGCCGATACCGGCAACAGGCGATACGCGATGATGCCGGCCAACACAATCGCCAGCATGCTCAGCGTGGTGGCGACCGGGCGGAGGATAAACAGCCGCGACAGGTTCATGAACCGACCTTTTGCGCCTTGCCGGCGGAGGCGCCGGTCTCCCCTTTAGCTGCCGGCTGGCCCTGCAGGTGTTCGGTGGGGGTGGTCGGTACTTCGCTGCTGTCGTTGACCACTTCGATTTCGCTGCCGTCCTTGAGGCGGTCGGTGCCTTCGAGCACCACACGGTCGCCGGCCTTCAGGCCTTCCTTGATCACCGTGTTGTCGCCGTCGGTATCGCCGACCACCAGGGGCTGGACCTTGACCTTCTTGTCACCGTCGAGCACGTAGACAAAGGTGCCGGTGTTGCCGAACTGGATCGCCGCCGACGGCGCCAGCACCACGTTGTGCAGGGTGTCGGCCAGCAGGTGCACATTGACGAACTGATTCGGGAACAGTGCCTGGTCCTTGTTATCGAACCGCGCCTTGAATTTCAGGGTACCGGTGGTGACATCGATCTGGTTGTCCAGGCTTTGCAGCACGCCGGTGGCCTGCTGCTTCACGTCGCCACGGTCCCAGGCTTCGACGGGCAGCTTGTTGCCGGCGTGGTAGCGGGCGAGCACGGTTTCCAGGGTGTTTTCCGGCAGGGTGAACGCCACGCTGATCGGCTGGGTCTGGGTGATGACCGCCAGAAACGTGGTGTCGTTGGCCGCGACCAGGTTACCGACGTCGACCTGGCGCAAGCCGACGCGGCCACTGATTGGCGCGCGGATCTTGGTGAATTCGAGGTTGAGCTTGGCGTCGTCCACCGCGCCCTGGTTGGTCTTGACCGTGCCCTGGTATTGCAGGACCAGCGCTTCGGCGGTGTCCAGGGTTTGCTTGGCGATACTGTCCTGGGCGTACAGGCCGCGATAACGCTCGACGTCGACCTGGGCGTTTTTCAGCTGGGCCTGGTTCTGCATCAGCGTGCCCTGGGCCTGGAGCAAGGCGTTCTGGTAGCTGCGCGGGTCGATCTCGGCCAGCAGGTCGCCCGCCTTGACCATCTGCCCTTCTTCAAAGGCGATCTTCACCAGCTCGCCGCCCACCCGGCTGCGCACATTGATGGTATTGAGCGCCGTCACCGTGCCCAAGGCCTTGTAGTACACCGGGAACTCCCCCAGCACCGCAGGCGCCACACGCACCGGGATCGGGCCGGTAGACCCGCCGAAGCCCGGGCGCATCATCCCCGACTTGCCGGCATGCCCAGCCGGTTTTTTCGCGTCGGCTTCCGTGTGGCTGCCGGGCCAGAATTTCCAGCACAGGCCGGCGATGACCAGCAGCACGAGCAGGCCGAACAGCCAGCGGCGGGAGTTGCGGGGGGAGGATTGCATGGAGTGATCAACCATTGGGCGCGAGAGCTTCTTCTTTGGGAGGCTGAAAGATAAGCACTGGAGCGCTTTAAGAAAAGCGCCTTTACCGGCTATTTACCTTGGGCTTACAACTTTTAACTTCTGACCTTAGTCCATTGCCTATTTCGCTAAGCGCCTGAACGACAAATAAAAACGGCCTGGACTAGGCCAGGCCGCAATCATGTAGCACGCGTGTTACTGCAAAACGACAGTAATGCGCCGAAACAGTTACTTCAAAACAGCCAGGGCGGCTTCGTAGTTGGGTTCCTGGCCAATTTCGCTGACCAGTTCGCTGTGCAGCACCTTGTCGTGTTCATCCAGCACCACCACGGCACGGGCGGTCAGGCCACGCAGTGCGCCTTCGGCGATGGAGACGCCGAAATCAACGGCGAAGCCCGGGTCGCGGAAGTCCGACAGGTTTTTCACGTTTTCCAGGCCTTCAGCGCCGCAGAAGCGCGCCTGGGCAAACGGCAGGTCGCTGGAGATGCACAGGACCACGGCGTTGTTCAGGTCATTGGCCTGGGCGTTGAACTTGCGAACCGAGGTCGCGCAGGTCGGGGTGTCGACGCTTGGGAAGATATTCAGCACTTTGCGCTTGCCGGCGAAGGTCGCCAGGGTTGCGTCCGACAGGTCGCCGGCGGTGAGGATGAAATCCGGAGCCTGGGAACCGACTTGCGGCAGCTCGCCTTCAACCTTGATTGGGTTGCCACGGTGGGTGACTTGAGCCATGAACAGAATCCTTATGCTGGGTTTTGGTTAAACGAATTCGAGAGGCCGAAGTTAACCACAAAGTACCGTGGCTACCTACCACCAGACGCAAATTGTCATGCCACCGGGTTGTGGTTTAATTGCGCGCTTTTGCCCTGCCCTTAAAGGAAGCCGTTGTTGATGAATCAGCCTGCCACCAAAGTCCTGGTCATTGGTTATGTCTGGCCGGAGCCGCGTTCTTCGGCGGCGGGCGGGCACATGATGCAGATCCTTGAGAGTTTTCTTACACAAGGTTGGGACATTACCTTCAGCAGTCCGGCGACCATCGGCGAACACAAGGCGGACCTGCCCGCCCTCGGCATCCGCGAATGCGCGATTGAACTGAATAACAGCAGTTTCGACGATTTTATCCGCAAACTGGCCCCGGACATCGTGCTGTTCGACCGTTTCATGATGGAAGAGCAGTTCGGCTGGCGCGTGGAAAAATGCTGCCCCGACGCCCTGCGCGTGCTCGAGACCTCCGACCTGCAAAGTCTGCGTGACGCGCGCCAGCAGCGCTTCAAGGCGCACCTCAAGGCCCATCCCGACACTGACGACTTCAGCGCCCTGTTCACCCCCGCGCTGCGGGAGGAATTCGAGTTGATGGCCGACACCGACCTGGCCAAGCGCGAAATCGCCGCGATTTATCGTTGTGACATCAGCCTGATGATCTCCGACGTCGAAATCCGCCTGCTCACCGAGCAGTTCAAGGTGCCCGCCGCCCTGCTCCACTGGTGCCCGCTGATGCTGCAGCCGCCGACCGCGGCGTTTGTGCCGTTTGAAGACCGCGCGCACTTCCTCAGCATCGGCAACTTCCGCCACGCGCCCAACTGGGATGCGGTGCTGTGGATGAAGAACAGCCTGTGGCCGCTGATCCGTCAGCAATTGCCCGGCGCCCAATTGCATATCTACGGCGCCTACACTCCGCCCAAGGCCACGGCCCTGCACAACCCGGCGCAAGGCTTCCACGTGATGAACTGGGCAGAAGACGCGCTGCAAGTGATGACCGCTGCACGCATCTGCCTCGCGCCGCTGCGCTTTGGTGCCGGTATCAAGGGCAAGCTGGCCGATGCGATGCTGTGTGGCACGCCGAATATCACCACGCCGATCGGCGCCGAAGCCATGGGCGACGAGCAGGCCTGGCCCGGCGTAATCGCCGAGGACGCGCAGGCATTCGCCGCTGCGGCGGTCAGCCTGTACCAGGACCGCGAACGCTGGACCCAGGCGCAGGAGCACGGCCGCCAGTTACTGGCCAGCCGCTATGACCAGGACCTGCACGGCCCGGCACTGGTGGCCTGCCTGGAACACTGCCGCAGCCACCTTGCCGCCCATCGCCGGGATAACTTCACCGGCAGCATGCTGCGCCATCACGCGCATAAAAGTACGCAGTACATGTCCCAGTGGATCGAGGCCAAAAACCGCCTCGCCTGAACACCGGTGCTGGCGAGGTCGCGCGCGAGGGGGCATTATCCCAGGCAGCAACCACAATAAAGCGACGGCAGCATGACCCGAGCAGCGCGAATCACCGACCCTTCCTACGAGCTGATGGACGATCACAACGGTCTGTCCATCATCTATCGCCAACACGGCTTCCCCTGCCCGCTGGTGCGCTGGCATTTCCACAAGGAATACGAGCTGCACCTGATCGTCGCCAGTTCGGGCAAAGTGTTTATCGGCGACTACATCGGCAATTTCTACCCCGAAAGCCTGTTTCTCACCGGCCCCAACCTGCCGCACAACTGGATCAGCCAGGTCGAGGAAGACGAAGTGGTGCCCAAGCGCGACATGCTGGTGAACTTCACCGATGAGCTGTTCGAGCACGGCAGCCATATCTTCGCCGAACTCAAGACGCTCACGCCGCTGCTGGAACGGGCGCAATACGGCATCGAATTTCGCTGCAAAAAGACCATCGCCCAGGCCATGACCCTGATGCAGCGCATCGAGGATGCCCAGGGCATGGCGCGCCTGGGGCACTTTTTCATTCTGTTGGAGGTGCTCAGCGCGTGTGAGGACTACCAGTTGCTGTCGGGGGTAAACACCGCCCACCTGGCTGACGAACACAGCGTGGACCGCACCAACCGCGCGGTGGACTACATCTTCGCCCACTACGCACGCGAGTTGCCGCTGGAGGAAGTCGCGGAATACCTGGGGATGAAGCCGACGTATTTTTCCCGGGTGTTCAAGCAGGCCACCGGCCGCACGTTTATCGAGTTTGTGAACCGGTTGCGCATCAGCAAGTCCTGCGAACTGCTGGCCGATGGCGACAAGGCGGTGACGGACGTGTGCTTTGAGTCGGGATTCAACAACATCTCCAACTTCAATCGGCGTTTCCAGCAATTGAAAGGCATGACCCCTTCCCACTATCGGCGCCTGGCGGTGCAGCGGCTCACCGAGCAGAACCTGGCCTGAACCGAGCGCTGCGCGGTCCCGTAGCAGCCGGCTTGCCCGCGAACGTCCCACAAACGCCGCGTTGATCCAGGTTTGCGCGTATTCGTCTACGAGCATCGCCAGCCTGCCGGGGGACACACTCGGCGAATCGTTTCAGCTGCTTTCAACGCGAGTGCAAAAAAGTATCAGTGCAAGTGCGCCCAAGGATTTGTCATAACCCCATTTGAAGGCTGTAATCAACGCACACTCTTCCTGGCTGTTCGTGGGAAGACACAACAACAATAACTGTCCTTCTGCAGCCCCTGGGCGCAGAAATGGAGTGCGCGATGAAGTTCACAGCAAAAACTCTGCTTGCCTGTTCTTGCATGACTGTATGCATGACCCTCAGCGCCGTCAGCTTTGGCGCGCAAACCCTGACCATTGCCACCGTCAACAACAGCGACATGATCCGCATGCAAAAGCTCTCGAAAACCTTCGAGACCGAGCATCCGGATATCAAGCTGAACTGGGTGGTGCTTGAAGAAAACGTGCTGCGCCAACGCCTGACCACTGACATCGCCACCCAAGGCGGGCAGTTCGACGTGTTGACCATCGGCATGTACGAAGCCGCACTCTGGGGCGCCAAGGGCTGGCTGGAACCGATGAAGGATCTGCCGGCTTCCTACGACCTCGATGATGTATTCCCTTCGGTGCGTGACGGTTTGTCCGTCAAGGGTTCGCTGTATGCCCTGCCGTTCTACGCCGAAAGCTCGATCACCTATTACCGCACCGATCTGTTCAAGGACGCCGGGCTGAGCATGCCCGAGCACCCGACCTGGACCCAGATCGGCGAATTCGCGGCCAAACTCACCGACAAGAGCAAAGAGCAATACGGCCTGTGCCTGCGCGGCAAAGCCGGTTGGGGCGAAAACATGGCGCTGATCACCACCCTGGCCAACGGCTACGGGGCGCGCTGGTTCGATGAGAAGTGGCAGCCGGAATTCACCGGCCCCGAATGGAAAGACGCGCTGAACTTCTACGTCGACAACATGAAGAAATCCGGCCCGCCGGGTGCCTCCAGCAATGGTTTCAACGAAAACCTTGCGCTGTTCAACAGCGGCAAGTGCGCAATCTGGGTCGACGCCAGCGTGGCCGGCTCGTTTGTCACCGACAAGACCCAAAGCAAAGTGGCTGACCATGTCGGCTTCACCTTTGCCCCGCACGAGAAGACCGACAAGGGCACCTCGTGGCTGTACTCCTGGTCACTGGCGATCCCGACCAGTTCCAAGGCCAAGGACGCCGCCAAGGTGTTCACCAGTTGGGCGACGTCCAAGGAATACAGCCAGTTGGTGGCCAAGACCGACGGCATCGCCAACGTACCGCCAGGTACGCGCAAATCGACCTACAGCGACGAGTACATGAAGGCCGCGCCGTTCGCCAAGGTGACCCTCGAATCGCTGAAAGTCGCCGACCCGACCAAACCGACCCTCAAGCCCGTGCCGTATATCGGGATCCAGTTGGTGACCATTCCTGAATTCCAGGCGATTGGTACCCAGGTCGGCAAGTTCTTCTCGGGTGCGCTGACCGGTCAGCAGACGGTGGATGCTGCATTGACCGCCGCGCAGACCACCACCGAGCGTGAAATGAAGCGGGCGGGTTATCCCAAATAAAGCCGGCACACCGCCGTAACTGCTTTATGTGAGAGCTGGCTTGCCTGCGATGCAGGCAAGCCAGCTCCCACCCTGACCGCGCTCCGATTCTCGTTCTGCATGTACCTGACTGGTCCTGACCCTATCAATACCACCACTGCCCAAGTGCAAACGACCACGC